>NZ_JBEZXZ010000046.1:0-27453 GCF_040638275.1 Actinoplanes sp. NPDC026623
CTGCCCTGCCGGGCCTGCCCTGCCCTGCCGGGCCTGCCCTGCCCTGCCGGGCCTGCCCTGCCCTGCCGGGCCTGCCCTGCCCTGCCGGGCCGGGCCTGCCCTGCCGGGCCTGCCCTAATTGCAGATAGAGGTGGCATCAGTCGAGATCGAAGATGCTGTGCTTGTCGTAGAAATGAAGCACATAACGACAACGAACGCAGATCATCAATGTCATGCGGTGGCTTGTGAATCCCCACCGACTGTCCTGGCGTGATTCTTCATTCTGGAACTCCGTGCCATGGCATAGCGGGCAAGCGAGATTGGCTGTTGTCACGCAGTCATGGTAACGGAGGAATGCAACAACACAGACCCGGATATGGCCGATCGCGCAGGCCCGTGAGGCGAGCAGCGCTCACCGTCCGCCACCGAATGGAGCCCCGCTCGGCGGCGGGCGGCGACGCTGGATGTCAGGCGTTCTGCCAGAGGCCGATCAGGTTGCCCTCCGTGTCGGTGACGTAGGCCGAGAAGCCCATGTCGCCGACCGGCTGGCGCCCGATCGTCACCGAGCCGCCCAGCTTTTCCACCCGGGCCAGCGCGTCGTCCAGGTCCTCGACGCCGATCGTGATGACCGGGCTGGTGATCGGGCCCTGCTTGGCGAGCATCCCGCCGTTGATGCCGCCGGTCTCGCCCGGACGTCCCGAGTCGTCCGTCGGCGTGGTGGTGACCATCGTGTAGCCCATTTGCGGCATGGTCTGAAGCTGCCAGCCGAAGGCCTCGCGATAGAAGGAGTGTGCCCGGTCGGCGTCGTCGTAGGGGACTTCGAAATGGACCACCTTGTCCATGGCCGCTCCTCAGAGTTGGCGTTGCCTTCCGACGTTAATGCGTTTCGCGCCGGCCGGCGCGAAGTTCACGCCTACGACAGCGCCGTGGCGCCCTTCACCCAGGTGAAGCAGGTGAAGGGCGCCACGGTCCGGCACGGCGGCCACCGCCAGACGTCCGCCGCCGGTCATGCGGGGCTCAGCCGCGGTAGACGCCGAGCTCCCAGAGCGAGTAGCCGTACGCGGTCGCGCGGGCGGTGCCGTTGACCCGGACGTAGCGGCCGGAGCCGGAGATTGCCAGGTCGTCGAAGCCGCCGTTGCCGGCCGTCGTGGTGTAGATCGTGTTCCAGGTGGTGCCGTTGTCGGAGACCTGCACCGTGTAGCCCTTGGCGTAGGCCGCCTCCCAGGCCAGCAGCACGCGGTTGAAGGACTGCACCGAGCCGAGGTCGACCTGGAACCAGGCGGTGTCGACCCATTCGCTGGCCCAGCGGGTGCTGTAGTTGCCGTCCACCGCGTACGCGGGAAGCTGCGGTCCGTTCGTGCCCGTCGGCTGGTAGGTCGACGCCGTGGCGGGCTTGCCCCGGGACAGCTCGGTGCCCGGGATCGTCGGCGGGATCACCTTGAAGGAGCGCTGTTCGATGCCCACGTTGCCGTTCCCGTCGTACGCGTAGACGTAGACCTTCCAGACGCCGAGCTGTTCGGGGGCGCGGGCGGTGAACGTGCCGTTGCCGTTGGCGGTGAAGACCACGTTGGTCAGCCCGGTGCCGCCGGTGATGTGCTTGTCGCTGTACATCAGGTTGTAGCGGATCAGGTCGCCGTTCGGGTCCGTGGCCGCGGCGTTGATCGTGAACGTCCCGCCCGCGGGGACCGCGGTCTGGTTGCTCACCGACATCGAGGTGATCTCCGGCGGGGTGTTCGCCGAGGCCTGCCCGGTGTACGCCTGCCGCAGCGCGTGGTATCCGAGCCGGCGCCAGCCGCCGGTGAAGGTGTTGAGCCAGACGCCGCCGAAGTCGTTCTCGAGGCCGTAGTGGAACTCGGTCGCGCCGAGTGCCACGCCCGGGTGCGCCTTGATGGCGTTCCAGCTGGCCGTGTAGCCGGCGCGTTTCTGCAGGTCGCTCGGCTCGGTCGGCACCCCGTTGACGTCGTTGGGCACCTCCCACTCGCCGGACGGGCCGCCCTCGGTGACGATGTACGGCTTCGTGTAGCCCCCGTTGATCCAGTCCTGCTTGACGTTGCCGATCGCCCCGTACGAGTTGACGGCGAGCAGGTCCAGGTCCGGTGCGTACTGCTTGTAGTACGGCCACGCCCCGGTGTACGCGTCGGTGGAGGTCACCGGGTGGTTCGGGTCCGCCGCGTGGATCGCCTGCGCGACCTCGTTGACGTACCGGGCGTAGGCGACCCGCCGCGCCTCGACCTCGGCGGCGGACAGCCCGTGGTCCTGCATGGTCAGGATGACCTCGTTGCCGACGTCCCACATCAGCACGCCCTGCCGGTTCTTGAGCGCGTTGACCCGGGCCACGATCTCGTTCTTCGTGTTCGTCTTGTAGGCGGTGTCGTTGACGTAGTCCGCGCCCTGGTTGAGCCAGTGCCCGACGACGACCTTGATGCCCTGCTGCGCGGCCCGGTCGAGCAGCAGCGGGGTGTTGGTGTCGTCGACGCCCCAGATCCGGATCGTGTTGACGCCCATGTTCTTCAGGTCGCGCAGGTATCCGTCGGCGGCGGCCTGCGGCGGGCCGTAGGTGAGGCCCTTCAGCTCGTACGGCGAGCCGTTGACGTTCAGCTGCCAGTTGCCCTGCGAGCCGGTGACCCGCACGGTCGACGGGCCCGCCGGGGTGGCCGGGTCGGTCATCGCCGCCGGGGTGGTGCCGGCGGCGCGGGCCACCGTCACGGAGTCGACGCTGAGCACGCCGCCGGAGGTGGTGGACGGCTCGGGCGTGGGGTAGCCGGCGATGGCGTTCGGCAGCGAGCCGCCGACGGCCAGGTCGAAGCGGAGGAAGAAGCCGTGGTGCACGGCCGCGTTCCACGCCGTGACGCCGACCTGCGACTCGCGCACGACCCAGCTCTGCCGCCCGTCGAGGTAGAAGCGGATCTCCTCGTCGGTCCTGGTCCGGTCGATGATCTGGGTGTATTCGTGGAAGCCGGTCTGGCAGCCGGTGCACCCGGCGAGCCCGCTCTGGCGGCCGTTGTATTCGGCGCACGGCCCGTCGGGCGCGGTGCCGCAGTGCAGGGTCTGCGACAGCTGGCTACGCCCGTTGACGTCGGTCATGATGTCGGTCTCGCCGACGCCCGGCCAGTTGTTGTAGTTGCCCCGGTAGGCCGCGCCGGTCGCGCGGAAGCCGGGCCAGTAGCCGGCGCCGTTGGCGACGTCGGGCTGCTTGAGCACCGCGGTGAACTTGGTCTGCTGCCCGGCGAGCGGCTCGAAGTCGGTGCGCTGGGTCTCGATCCGGCCGGACGTCCAGTTGCCGGCGCCGTCGCGGATCGCCTTGATGTTCAGCTTGCCGGCGCCGTCGAGGTAGACGTTGGCGGTCGAGTTGCTCGCGGTCTCGACCTCGCCGGTGCCCCAGTTGGCGGCACCGCCGGGGTACTGGGTGCCGGTGCGCAGCAGCCAGTTGGCCGCGTTCGGCGAGGTGTTGGCGCCGCCGGTGAAGTCGTCGGTCCAGACCGTGGTGAAGTCGCCGGGTATCGGCGGCGGCGTGGTCGGGTCGGTCGGCGGGGTGGTTGCGCCGGTGGTGAAGACCTTGAACTCGTACAGCGAGTAGCCGTAGCCGCTGCCCCGGACGGTGCCGTACATCCGCACATACCGGCCGGTCCCGTTGACCGTCAGCGTCTCGGTGCCGCCCGCACCCGTGGTCGTGGAATAGACATCGGTCCAGGCGGTGCCATCGGCACTGGTCTGAATCTTGTACGCCTTGCCGTACGCACCCTCCCACTGCAAAACCACCTGGCAGACCGTCGCACTCGTACCGAGGTCGACCTGCAACCACTGCGGATCGGCGAACTGACTCGACCAGCGCGAACCCGCGTCACCGTCGACGGCCTTCGCCGCGGCGACGTCGGCACCCTCCTGCGACGACGCGGTCGCCGGCCTGCCCTGCGCGGCGTTCGCCGTCCCGCAGCCGCCGGGCGGCGTGGTGGAGCCGGTCGAGCCGTACACCTTGAACTCGTACAGCGAGTAGCCGTAACCGCCGGCCCGGGCGGTGCCATACATCCGCACGTAGCGGCCGGTGCCGCTCACCGCCAGGGTCTCCGTCCCGCCCGCGCCCGTGGTCGTGGAGTAGACGTCGGTCCACGCCGTGCCGTTCGGGCTGGTCTGGATCTTGTAGGCCTTGCCGTAGGCGCCCTCCCACTGCAACACCACCTGACTGATCGTCGCCGTAGCGCCCAGATCGACCTGCAACCACTGCGGGTCGCTGAACTGACTCGACCACCGCGAACCCGCATCGCCGTCGACGGCCTTCGACGCCGCGACGTCGGCACCCTCCTGCGAGGACGCCGTCGCCGTCCTGCCCTGCGACAACAACGAATCGGCGGCGCGGGCGGTCAGCTGCAGGACACCCATCTGGGCTACCACGGCGAGCGCGACGACGGGGATCAACCGGCGCCAGCGCCGGGGTCTTGGCACTCGGGGCGGTGCCGGGAAGGAAGCCGGATGCACGGGAACTCCTGACGATCGGGGATGGAGTCATGGGGGAGACGGATCCATGGAGAGCGCTCTCCACGCATGCCGCAGTGTTACGCCCGCTTTTCATTCGTGTCAATAGTCGGGCTTCGATGGCCGAAAAGTCGCCCCGTCTTTACGGTCGAATGCCGTTTATCGGATGCGGCTCCCTTGACATCCGATCGATTGAGGACGAATTTGGGAGGCACTTGGAGAGCGCTCTCCAAGGAGTGGCCGGCGGCTCCGGGCCGCCGGCCACGCCGTCGCATCGACACGGAGGAAATTCCGCGGGAGCATGTCGAGAACCGCGCGGGGTCTCCGACTCAACGGTGGAAGTGCCCCGGCCGGGGCGCCCGCGAGCTGGGAGACTGAGCCATGAAGTACATGCTGATGATGTTCGGCGACGGCGCGACGATGACGCAGTCACACAGTCCGGAGTGGGTCACCGAGATGCTCGCGTTCATGGAGACCTTCAACGCCGACCTGGAGAAGTCCGGCGAGCTGGTCTCGGCCGAGGGCCTCGCCGATCCGGGCTCGGCAAAGCTGGTGAGCCTGGTCGACGGCCAGGTCGTGGTCACCGACGGCCCGTTCGCGGAGGCGAAGGAGTCGCTGGCCGGCTACTGGATCCTCGAGGTCGCCGACGAGCGGCGCGCGATCGAACGCGCCGGCGAGGTCGTCGTCTGGGCCCAGCGCGTGGAGCTGCGCGAGGTCGCCGCCGGCCCGCCCGAGCAGTGAGCCCGGAGACCCCCGCGATCGAGGGCCTGCTGCGCGAGCTCGCGCCGCAGGTGCTCGGGGTCCTGGTGCGCCGCTACGGGCAGTTCGACGCGGCCGAGGACGCGGTGCAGGAGGCGCTGCTCGCCGCCGCGCTCAAGTGGCCGGCCGAGGGGCTGCCGGACAACCCCCGCTCGTGGCTGATCACCGTGGCCGGGCGGCGCCTGGTCGACGAGTGGCGCAGCGAGAGCGCGCGGCGGGCACGCGAGGAGAACGTGGCGCTGCTCGAGCCGGCCGACCCGCCCGCCGCGCCCGAGCAGGACGACACCCTGACGCTGCTGTTCCTCTGCTGCCATCCGTCGCTGTCCGGGCCCTCGCAGCTCGCGCTGACGCTGCGCGCGGTCGGTGGCCTGAGCACCGCCGAGATCGCCCGGGCCTTCCTCGTGCCCGAGGCGACCATGGCGCAGCGGATCAGCCGCGCCAAGCAGCGGATCAGGACCACCGGGCTCGGCTTCTCCGCGCCGCCGCCCGGCGAGCGCGCCGAGCGGCTGCGGGTCGTGCGGCAGGTGCTCTACCTGGTCTTCAACGAGGGCTACACGACCAGCGCCGGGCAGCAACTGCAGCGCGCCGACCTGACCGGCGAGGCGATCCGGCTGACCCGGATGCTGCACCGGCTGATGCCCGGCGACACCGAGACGGCGGGGCTGCTCGCGCTCATGCTGCTCACCGACGCCCGCCGGGCCGCCCGCACCGACGCGCACGGCGCCCTGGTGCCCCTCGACGAGCAGGACCGGACGCTCTGGAACGCCGAGTTCATCGCCGAGGGGGTCGCGCTGGTCTCCGGCACGCTCGGCCAGGGGCCGCTGGGCCCGTACCAGTTGCAGGCCGCCATCGCGGCGCTGCACGACGAGGCCGCCACCGCCGAGGCGACCGACTGGTCGCAGATCCTTGCCCTCTACGACGTCCTCGAACGCGTCTCGCCGGGTCCGGTCGTGACGCTGAACCGGGCGGTGGCCGTCGCCCGGGCGCGCGGGCCGCTGGCCGGGCTGGCCGTGCTCGCCGGCCTCGACGGCGACGAGCGGATGGCCGGCAACCACCGGCTGGAGTCCGTCCGCGCCCACCTGCTCGAGCTCGCCGGGGACCACCGGGCCGCGCACGCCTGCTACCTGCGGGCCGCCGGCATGACGGAGAGCCTGCCCGAGCAGCGCTACCTGACGGTGCGGGCGGCCGCGCTGGCGACCCGTACAACATCCGAACATTGACCGGGTCCCGGGCCGGGCAGAATGGGGAAGTGAACGATGTCGCCGCCAAGGGCCTGATCCTGCTCGTCGAGGACGAGCGGCCGATCGCGGATCTGGTCCGGCTCTACCTGACCCGGGACGGCTTCGGCGTGCACGTCGAGCACGACGGCGCGGCCGGGCTGGCGGCCGCCCGCCGGATGCGCCCGGTCGCCTGCGTGCTCGACATCGCGCTGCCCGGGATGGAGGGCACCGAGATCTGCCGGCGGTTGCGCGAGGAGGGTGACTGGACCCCCGTCGTCTTCCTCACCGCCCGCGACGACGAGGTCGACCGGATCCTCGGCCTCGAACTCGGCGGCGACGACTACCTGACCAAGCCGTTCAGCCCGCGCGAGCTGGTGGCCCGGGTGCGGGCGCTGCTGCGCCGCGCCGCGGGGCCGCCCGACGGCGGCCGGGTGCGGACCCTGGGCCCGCTCCAGCTCGACCCCGGCCGGCGCCTGGTCACCGTCGACGGCACCGCGCTCTCGCTCACCCCCACCGAGTTCGACCTGCTCGGGCACCTGCTCGGCCGGCCCGGGCGGGTCTTCACCCGGGAGGAGCTGCTGGCCAGCGTCTGGGGGTACGCGTCGCACGCCGGCACCCGCACGGTCGACGTGCACGTGGCCCAGGTCCGCGCGAAGCTCGGCCCGGCCGCGAACCTGATCCGAACCGTCCGCGGCGTCGGCTACACCGCCGATGCCTAGAGCGCCTCTGGCGGATCATGGCGGCCCGCGCCAGATGCGCCCTGGATTCCTGGGCACGCTTTCCGGGCGGATAGTCCTGGTCACCGCCGCGACCGCGGTCGTCGCCGTCATCGTCACCGCGATGGTGGCGCTGCCCATCGCCGTGCGCACGGCGAACAGCGCGGCCCGCGACGACCTGCTGGACAAGTCCGCCATCGCCGTCGAACTGCTCGCCACCGAACGCCCGATCGCCCGCGAGCGGATCGTCTCGCGGCTGCGCGCCGACGGCGTCGACGTCTACCTGATCAGGCGCGGCGCCGTCGACCGCGCGGGGCTGCCGGACCGGGTGATCACCCAGGTGGCGGGCGGCACGGACGTCGACACCCGGGGGATCATCGGCGGGCGGTCGGTCCTGATCGTCGGGCGCACGCTGCGCGGCAACAACAGCGGCGTCGTGCTGACCCGCGCCGCCGCCTCCGGCACCGCGACCAGGGTGCTCCGCGGCGTCTGGATCGCGCTGCTCGCCGGGCTGGTCGGCGGCCTGCTCGCCGGCGCGCTGCTGGCGCGCTTCATCGCCCGGCCGCTGCGCCACGCGGCGGTGGCCGCGGGCCTGCTCTCCGCCGGCGACCGGTCGGTGCGCCTCGCGGTCCGCCCGCCCCAGGAGGTCGCCGAGCTGGCCTCGGCACTCAACCAGCTCGGCGCGGCCCTGCAGATCAGCGAGGGCCGCGAACGCGACTTCCTGCTGTCGGTCTCGCACGAGCTGCGCACGCCGCTCTCCACCATCCGGGGGTACGCCGAGGCCCTCGCAGACGGGGTGATCGGCGCGGACGGCACACCGCGCGCGGGGCAGACCATGCTCGCCGAGGCGGACCGGCTCGACCGGCTCATCTCGGACCTGCTGGTGCTCGCCCGGCTCGAGGCCGCCGACCTGCCGGTCGACGTCGTGCCGGTGGACCTGGTCGACCTGGTCGGCTCCGCCGCCGAGGCCTGGGCGACGCGCTGCGTGCCGGACGGGCCGCGGCTGCTCACCGAGCTGCCGCAGGCCTCGATCCTCGTCGACACCGACCCCGGCCGGATCCGCCAGGTCATCGACGGGCTCTGCGAGAACGCCCTGCGCGTGGTGCCGCCCGGCGCCCCGCTCGTGCTGGCGGTGCGGGCCGGCGAGCACGGCGGGGTGGTCGAGATCCGCGACGGCGGCCCCGGCTTCACCGACGAGGACCTGTCCGTCGCCTTCCAGCGCGGCGCCCTGCACCAGCGCTACCGGGGGATCCGCAAGACCGGCAGCGGCCTCGGCCTGGCGCTCGCCGCCCGGCTGGTCGGCCGGCTCGGCGGCGCGATCGCCGCGGGCCACGCCCCGGAGGGCGGCGCGATGTTCACGGTGACGCTTCCTTACACAACCCGAACAGGACGCTGACCCGGCCCGTGCAACCCGGGCGCAGGGTGCTCGGCATGACACGAACCCGAATCGCGCTGACCCTGACCTCGCTGGGCCTCACCGGGCTGCTCACGCTGACGGCCTGCGGCGCCGTCACGGGTACGCCCGGTGTCTCCGCCGGGACCGTCGCGGACGTCGCCGACGAGGCGTACGCGCTGCAGGAGGTCGGCCTGGAGACCGGGCTGGAGACCGGGCTGGAGGCCGCACCGGGCGCGTCGGCCTCGGCCTCGGCCGCGCCGGGCAAGGTCAAGGGCAAGGACAAGCGGGGCAAGCACGCCGGTGCGCGCAGGTTCCTGGGGAAGAACACCCTGCACGGCGAGCTGACGGTGCAGGGCAAGAAGGGCGTCAGGACGGTGCTGGTGCAGCGGGGCACCGTCACCGCCGTCACCGCCACCACCGTGAGCGTCAAGTCCTCCGACGGCTTCGCCCTGACCTGGACGCTCGGCGACAAGCTCAGGGTCGTGCAGGACCGCACGACCGTCGACGCCGCGGCGATCAAGGCCGGTGCGCAGGTCTGGGTGGCCGGCGCCGAGGACGGCGACAAGAACGTCGCCCGCCTCGTCGCGATCGGGTAGCCGGGCCGCCGCGATGAGAAGGGCCCACGCTCTTGGACGAGCGCGGGCCCTTCCCGCCCCCTTGAGTAAAGTCCGTCGGGCTACTGGAGGATCGCGCCCATCGGAGACATCAGCAGCTTGCCGAAGGCCTCCGCGGTGCGGTCCAGATGGATCCGTTCGCGCCCCAGCGCCGGCAGGTCGTGGCGGACCGCCCAGAGCTTCTGCGCGTTGCGCCAGGCCACGTTGCGGGTGTATTCGATCAGCTCGCCCTGCCACCAGTCGTCGAGGTCGCCGTTCATCATGTCGATGATCAGCTGCCATTTCTCGAGCATGCCGCGGCGCAGGCCCGGGATCGACTCGGCGAAGATGTCGTTGATCTGCAGGTAGTCGTGGTGCTGGTCGCTGTCGTCGACCGGATCCGAGCCCAGGTGGTCGAACGTCGTCACCAGCGCGAACGGCAGGTCGTAGTTGATGTGTGCGTTGACGCCGGCGGCCGCCGACGGCAGGGGCCGGGCGTCGGGCCCGGGGATGCGGTGGAACAGCACGGTCCAGGCGCGCGGGCAGCCGGCGCTCGCGTCCGACCACTGACGCAGGGCGTCGAAGTAGCGGGCGGCGAACTCGACGTCCAGCCGGGCCAGGAACGCCGGGTCGGCGAACCGGCCGGCGTACAGGCGCTCCAGCACGTTGGTCGTGATGGTCAGGTAGAGCTTGTTGAAGTCGGCGAGCGGGTTGCTGTCGAGCAGCGGCGGCACCCGGCACAGCACGTCCTGAAGCTTCGTGAGCTGGTCGACCACGGCCGGCACGTCGTCCGGGTGCCCGGCCAGCACTGCGGCCATGTCCCGTTGCACGGGGCCCCAGACGGAGTCGGCGATCATAGCGGTCCTCCACACACGAAACTTCACGGCGGAGGTCCCCAGCACCGCCCGACGCGGTGCGCCGGGCGGTGCTCCCCCGAACGAACGTCAGCCTTCCATCGGCGACGTACGGGGGGATCGGTAGAACGACGTATTCCGGGTACGTAGATAACGAAAAGGTCACGCCGCCCGTAGGTAGACCCGGCTGGCCTGCACCCGGGTGCGGACCAGCAGCTTGTCGAAGATGTGCCCGACGTGCACGCCGACCGTGCGCTCGCTGATGAACAGGGCCTGGCCGATCTCCCGGTTGGTCAGCCCCTCGGCCACCGCGGCCAGCACCTCGCGCTCGCGTTCGGTGAGAACCGCCAGCTCATCGCCGGTGTCCCGGCCCGGCGGGGGGTGCGGCACCGTGTCCTCGTCGCCGGTCAGGGCCACCCGGGCCCGGGCCGCCACCGCGGTGATCTCGGCCGCGAGCGGCTTGGCGCCCATCGTCCGGGTGGTCGCGTACGCCTCGCGGAGCGCCGCCGTGGCCGCCGCCCGGTTGCGGGTGGACCGGCTCGACCGGCGCGCGAACGACGCCTCGGCCTGCCGCAGCCGCGAATAGGCCGCGGGGTAGGGCTGCTTGCGCCGGTCCCAGGAGGTGGCGGCGCGGGCCCACAGGTCGGGGTCGTTGCGCTCGTCGATCCGGCTCTGCTCGGCCGCGCACAGGTCCAGGTAGCCGTCGACGACGGCGCGGACCGCGGGCGCCGCGTTGCCCGCGCCCCGGGTCACCCGGTCGACCACGACCTGCAGCCGCCGGACCGCGCCCGGGTCGACAGGCACCTCGCCGCCGGCCTGCGCCTCGGCCTCGGCGCGCAACCCGTGCCAGGCCAGCACCCCGAGCAGCACCAGGTCGTCGGAGCGGGTCTCGGTCAGGCCGCGCTGGACGGCCGCCCGGGCGTCGGCGTGCCGGCCCCGCCACATGGCGAGCCCGGCGCGCAGCGTCAGCATCGGCATGACGTGCCGGGCGCCGCCGCCGGCCAGGATGGTGGCGACGGCGTCCAGGTCGCGGTCGGCCTGCTCGACGTCGCCGAAACCGACCCAGAGCCGGCACCGGGAGAGCAGCAGCTCGACCGCGTCCGCGCCGGACGGGCGGTAGCTCATCGCGGCCTGCAGCACCCGCTCGGCCTCGGCCCAGTCGCCGATCCGGAAGAGCCCGTTCGCGGCGATCGCCAGCAGCCGGGCCTGATAGGTGCGTCCCAGGCCGATCGCGGCCAGCTTCCCGGCGCCCCGGCGCGCCACCAGCACGCCCTCCTCGACGCTGTTCAGCGGGCCGGTGAGCAGCTCGGCCAGGTGTAGGTAGGCGCAGCCGATGTCGTCCGGGTGCCCCGAGCGCTCGGCGATCTCCACGGCCTGCCGGATCACCGCGAGCCCGGCGTCGGGGTCCTCGCGGAAGGCCAGGCTGAAGCCGAGCGCGGCGCTGGCCCGCACCAGGTCAGCGGTCGAGCCGTCGGCGCGTTCGGCCAGCTCCAGGGCCTCGCGGGCGCGGACCCCGGCGTCGGCGTAGCGGCCCAGCTGCACCAGCAGCTCGGCCAGGTGCGCCGCCGCGCTGGCCTTCTCCACCGGCGTGCACGCGTCGACCGCGAGCGCGCTCTCGTATTCGCTCTCGGCGGTGGTGGACCGCCCGGCCGAGGCCAGGTAGCGGGCCCGGCGCAGGTGGATCTCGCACCGGCCGGGGCCGTCCGGGCGCGCGGCCAGCTCCTCGATGCGGGTCAGAGCCAGCTGGTGCTCGCCGCAGCGGTGCGCGGCCTCGGCGGCGTTCGCCAGCAGCTCGGTGCGGTGCTGCGCGTCGTCGCCGGTCAGCTCGAGGGCGAGGGTCCAGTGGCGGTGCGACTCCGCGTAGCCGTACATCAGCTCGGCGCTGCGGGCGGCGGCGACGACCGACGGCAGCGCCCGGTCCGGCTCGCCCGCCTGCCGCCAGTGGTGCGCGAGCCGGGCGTGATCCGGGCCGCTGCGCGCGGCCTCGAGCGCCTCCGCGTAACGGCGGTGCCGGGCGGCGCTCTCGGCGGGCAGCACCTCGTGCTCGAGAACCTCGGCGACGACCCGGTGGCGCAGCCGGTAGCCGTCGTTGGCGCTGGTCACGAAGCGGTGCGCGACCGCGGCCCGGATCGCCTCGATCAGCTCGGCCTCGGCCAGCGGCAGCACCCGGGCCAGCAGGGCGTGCTCGACCGGCTCGACCCCGGCCGCGACCGCGTGCACCACCTCGTGCGCGTGCGGCGGCAGCTCGTCGACGCGGGACAGGAAGATCTCGCGCAGCGTGTCGGAGAGCTCGACCCGGCCGTCGCGCAGGTCGCGAGCCAGCTCCTCGACGACGAACGGGTTGCCGCCGCTGCGCTTGAAGACCCGCTCGGTGTCCTCCGGCGCGATCTCGGTGCCGGCGATCGCGGCCACCAGCTCACCGGTCGCGTCGCGGTCGAGCGGGGCCAGGTCCAGCACGCGTACGGAGCGCAGCCGGCGCAGCTCGGCCAGCACCCGGCGCAGCGGGTGCGACCCGTGCAGCGACTCGGCCCGGACGGCGGCCAGCACCGACAGGTTGAGCTCGCCGAGGCCCGCCAGCAGATAGAGCAGCAGCTGACGGGTGCTGCGGTCGGCCCACTGCAGGTCGTCGAGGACCAGCAGCAGCCGGCGGCCCTGCGCGAGCGATCGCAGCTGCTGGGAGACCCGCTCGAGCAGGGCACCCGCGCCGTCCTGGGCGTCGGCCGGGCCGGGCTCGGTGTGCACGCCGGCGCGCCGCAGCGCCTGCAGCACCGGGTGCAGGGGAGAGGCGTCGCCGATGTCGAGGCAGGTGCCGAACAGCACGGCGGTCCCGGCGTCGCTCAGCGCGCCGGCCGTCTCGCGCAGCAGGCGGCTCTTGCCGACCCCGCTCTCACCGGTGACGAAAACCGCCGCGGTGCCGCTGGGACCCGCCCCCAGCAGGTCCGTGCGAACCGCGGTCAAAGTGCCGGTACGTCCGACAAGTGGCGCGTCGTCCCCCTCGCTGGCCATGCGTGGCAGCCTAGTGCCGATCCCGGTAGCAGGTTCTCGTCGGTTCGGACGGTTCTGCGTCACATATTCGACCGTGCACCCGGCTGTCACAGATACGTCATTCTGCAGATCCGCCATTCGCCTCGCAATGGCACCGTTCTTTTCGCCAACGCGGGCGAAGGAGCGTGGGACATGAACAGGACGGCTGCCGGCATCCGTTGCCGGCGACAGGCGGTGACGGTGCTGTTCGTCGACATCGTGGGCTTCACCAGCATCGTCGACGAGATGGACTGCGCGGACGTGCGGGACCTGCAGGTGGACTACTTCGCCACGGTCTCCGCCGCGGTGCGCGCGGCCGGCGGCGTCGTGGAGAAGTTCATCGGGGACGCGGTGATGGCGGTGTTCGGCGCGCTCGGACCCGCCGCCGGCACCCCGGCCGAGGTCGCCTGCGCGGCGGCCTGCGCGGTGCGGGCGGGGCTGCGGGTGCAGGAGGCGCTGCGGGGGCGCCTCCTGGCCGGCCGGTTCCCGGTGCGCACCCGGGTCGGGCTGGCCACCGGCGACGCCATCGTCGACCTGGACGAGACCCGCGACGGCGGGTACGGCATGGTCAGCGGCAGCGTGGTGAGCACGGCGTCGCGGCTGCAGGCGTACGCGCCGCACGACACGGTCGTGGTCTGCGCCACGACCCGCGACGTCACCGACGCCGCGGTGGCCTACCAGGAGATGCCGCCGGTGTCCGTGGCCGGCAAGGCGGCGCCGGTCGAGCTGTGGCGGGCGCTGCATCCGCAGGTCCCGGCCGCCGGGCGCGCGTTGCAGGCGTGCGGCTGACAATCCTTCAGCGGGCTTGCCGCGCGCCGATAAAGGCTCCGTGGGTGTCTCGCCATCGCTACCGGCAGAGCCGGAGCAGATCCAATTCGAACCCGGCGACGCCGCCGGGTTCGAAGTGCTGGGCGAGATCGGCCGGGGCGCGCAGGCCGTCGTGCACGAGGTCCGCTACCGGGGCCGCGGTTACGCCCTGCGGCTGCTGCGCCACGACGCCGAGCAGCACCCCGAGACCGCACAGGAGTTCCGTCGGCAGAGCGCGCTGCTCGCCGCCATCGTGAGCCCGGGGCTGCCCCGCGTACACAAGGTCGGCATGGCCGGCGGCCGCCCGTACGCGGTCATGGAATTGATCGAGGGCGACACGCTCGGCGCCAAGCTGGCCCGCGGCCCGATCCGCGAGCGCGCCGCCGTGCAGATCGGCGCCGACATCGCCGGGGCGCTGCGCGCGGCGCACGAGTGCGACCTGGTGCACCGCGATGTCAAACCGGACAACATCATCGTTACGCCCCAGGGCGCCGCCCGGCTGGTCGACTTCGGCCTGGCCACCCGGGCCTCCGAGGCCGCGGGCGGGCACGCCACCCTCGCGGAGGCGGTCGCCGGCACGCTGACCTACTGCGCACCCGAGCAGGCCGGCATGCTCAACCGCCCGGTCGACGCCCGCTCCGACCTCTACGCGCTGGGCGCGGTCCTGTTCGAGTGCGTCACCGGGGCGCCGCCGTTCGCCGCCTCCGACGTCGGTGAGCTGCTGCACCTGCACGCGACCGCCCCCGTACCCGATCCCCGGGCCCTCGCGCCGGGCCTGAGCGCGTCGTTCGCCGCGATCATCGTCCGGCTGCTGGCCAAGGACCCCGACGACCGTTACCAGGGCGCTCACGGGCTGCTCAACGATCTGCGCCGGCTCGCCGTCGAGCCCGACGCGATCTTCCCGCTGGCGCTGAACGACGGGCCGGCCGTCATCGCCGCGGCGCCGCTGACCGGCCGCGACGCCGAGCTCGGGACGCTGCGCGCCCGCTGGGCCGACGCCGTCGCGGGCCGCGGCGGCATCGCGGTGCTGCGCGGGCCGGCCGGGTCCGGCAAGAGCCGGCTCGCCGCCGAACTCGCCGCGACGGTCACCGCCGCGGGCGGAATCGTGCTGCACGGCGGCGCCACGCCCAGCGAGCGCCGGCCGATGGCGCCGATCCGCGCGGCGGTCGACGAATACGTGCGCGGCCTGCTGCGCGAACCGGCCGGCCGGGCCGCGGCCGCCACCCTGCTGCGCACCGCGGCCGGGCAGGGCGCCGCCCTGGTCACCAGCCTGTCCCCGGTGCTCGCCGAGCTGCTCGGCGTCCCGGAGGTGGCCGGCGAGATCGGCCTGGAGCGGCACTCGGCCGCCGTCGCGGACCTGCTCACCGGCCTGGCCAAGGGCGCCGGACCGGTCCTGCTGCACCTCGAGGACGTCCAGTGGTACGACGACGGCACCGTCCGGGTCCTCGAGCAGGTCGCCGCCGGCCTGTCGGGCGTGCCGCTGCTGGTGCTCGCGACCGCCCGCGACGACGAGGGCGCGCCCGAGGTCGCGGCCGCCCTGGCCCGCCTCGGCCCGGCCCGCGACACCGACATCACCCTGCCGGCCCTGAACGCCGAGCAGGTCGGCACGCTCGTCGAGTCGGTCTCCGGCGGCAACCGGATCGACGCCGAGAGCGCCGAGATGATCACCATGCTCACCGGCGGCAACCCGTTCGTCGCCCTGGCGTACGCCAAGGCCGTGATGGACGCGGGCCTGCTGCTGCCGGATTGGGGCGTCTGGCAGATCGACGCGGCCGGCATCCGCGATCTCGCCCTGCCCGCCGACTCGGCACAGCTCGTGCTGCGCCGGATGGGCGAACTCGATCAGGAGAGCCGCCGCCTGCTGCGGGTCGCCGGCGTCGTCGGCACCTCGTTCGCGCCCGGCCTGGTCGCCGAGGTCGCCGGCGTCGACCGCCGGCGCGTCATCGACGTGCTCTCCGACGCGATCCGCCGCGGGCTCGTGGAGCACCGCGACGGCGCACACCGCTTCCTGCACGACGGCATCCGCATCGCGCTGCTGGACGGCATCCCCGACGAGGAGATGCGCGAGCTGCACCAGCGGATCGCCGACGTCCTGGACCGCAAGCCGGACGCCGACGTCTACGCCCTCGCCCGCCACTGCGCGCTGGGCGACCCGGGCCGGGACCCGGCCCGGATGGTGCGCGTCGGTCACGCGGCCGGCGCACACGCGATCGCCGAGCACGCACCGGACACGGCACTGATCTACCTCGAGTACGCCGCCGAGGCCGCCGCCGCGGCCGGCATCGCCCTGGGCAGCGCGTTCCTGCAGTTGCTCGGCACCGCGTACCACCAGAACGGCCGCTTCGACGAGGCGATCACCACGCTCAACGCCGCGCTGGACAAGTCGACCGACGGCACCGAGCGGGCGCACGTGCACCTGATGCTCGCCCGGGTGCACGAGAGCAACTGGGGCGGCGCCGAGCAGGTGCGCGCCGTCGAGCAGGGGCTGACCGAGCTCGGCCACCCGCTGCCCGCCAACCCGGTGCTCTCCGCCCTGTCCAGCTTCTGGATGCTGATCGTCGGTGGCCTGATCCGGCTCACCCGGCTGGGCTACGGCACCGCGAAGGGCGCCTACCGCGAGCGCCTGCGGCTGCAGACCACGCTCTACCACTACGGCGCCTCCGGCAGCGTGCGGACCATGCGCCCGCTGCGGTCCCTGCTCTACGGCATGCGGATGCTGCACCCGACCAGCCGGCTCGGCCCCTCTCCCGAGCGGGCTCGCGACATGGTCGCGCTGACCCTCGCGCTGCGCATGCTGGGCCTGCAGCGGATGTCGGACCGGATCACGGACAGCGCCCTGAGCATCGCCCACGAGCTCGGCGACCCGACGCTTGTCGCCCGGATCGACTGGATGACCGGCGTCGCCTGCCACGGCAGCGGCGCCGACGACGGCGAGCGGATCCGGCAGGTCCTGGTGGAGCGCGAGCGCTTCCTGGACGTCGGCCTGATGCTGGACTGCTACACCGTGCTGGGCTGGGACTGGGTGCTGCGCGGCGAGGTCGGCGCGGCCGAGGCCGCCCACCCGGGCCGGCAGCGCTGCCTGGACGCCGGCGGGCACGCCGACCGCAGTGCCGTGGTGGCCGTCGACGCGGGCCTGCTGGCCCTGCGCGGACGCGCCGGCGAGGCGCTCGCGGCCCTGGCCCGCGTCGACGACCGGCCGAAGGGCATCCACGAGGTCATCCACACCCACGCCGCCCGGCTGCTCGCCGCCATCGAGCGCGACGACCTCGGCGCCGCCTTCGACGACACCGTCGCCGAGTTCGACGCGCTGGGGGTCCGGCCGAACGATCTGCTGCCGGCTCAGCTCGGCTACTACGTCTTTCTCGCGTACGGCCGGTTGGAGCAGGCCCGCCGGGCCGCGCCGGCGGAGCGCGACGCCGCGGTGGAGGCGGCCCGCGCCGCCGTCGCCAGCCTCGGTCGGGTCACCCGCCGTCCGATCGTCGCCGCGCACCACCGGATCGCCCGGGCCGCGCTGCTCGCGCTCGACACCGAGCGCAGCGCCGCCGCGCTCGACCTGCTCGCCGCGGCGGAGCCGCTGCTGCGCCACGTCGACGCGCCGCTGCCGGCCTTCGAGGCCGCCCTGGTACGCGCCCGCGCGCTGCTCGCCACCGGCAGCACCGGCGAGGCCGAGCGGCAGGCGCGGATGGCCGCGAGCATCGCCGAGGCGCAGGGCTGGCCGCACCGGGCGCGCCGGGTCGCCGCCGAGTTCCGGCTCGACACCGGGCGCCGCAACCGCGCGCCCGTCGTGCCCGCGCGGGGCCGGGCCGGGCAGCGCTGGGCCGCCCTCGAGCAGCTCAGCCTGGCGGCGTCCCGGGTCATCGACCCGGAGCGGCTCACCCGGGTCGCACTGGACGAGACCACCCGGCTGCTCGGCGCCGAGCGCGCCATCCTGTTCCTGATGGACGCCGAGACGCAGGTGCTCGCGCCGTACCTGGGTCGCGACTGCGGCGGGCAGGACCTGGCGGAACTCTCCGGTTACAGCGCCACCGTCGTCGACCGGGTCCGGCACAGCCGCGAGCCGCTCGTGGTCACCGGCACCGAGGAGGGTGCGGCGCTGGGCGCGCAGAGCGTCGTCCAGTACGGCCTGCGCAGCATCCTGGTCGCGCCGCTCGAGCTGGACGACCGCCTGCTCGGCGTGGTCTACCTGGACAGCCGGGTCGCCAAGGGCGTCTTCAACGTCGACGACGCCGACGTGCTCACCGCGATCACCCACCACATCGCCGTCGGCCTGGAGACGGCCCGCGCCGCCCAGCTCGAGGTCGCGGTGGCCGCCGCCAACCGCCAGCGGGACATCGCCGAGACGCTGCGCCGCGCGATGGCCCGGCTCACCGGCACGCTCGACCCGGAGCTGGTGCTGCGCCGGCTGCTGCTCACCGCGCGGCAGACGCCGGGCGCCAACCGGGGCTGGCTGCTGCTCGGCACGTCGTCCTCGACCGAGATCGTCGTGCACGGCGGCCCGGCGCCGCTGACCCTGACCCTCGCCGATCATCCGGAGCTGCAGGCGCTGCTGGACAACCGGCAGGCCGACATGATCGCGGGTACGCCGCCCTGGGCGGGCTCCCTGGACGACTCGACCGGGCAGAGCTGGCTCACGGTCACCCTCGACGACCGCGACGGCGCGGTCGGCGTACTGGTGCTCGCGTCGGACCGGCCGGGCGCGTACGCGGCCGGGGACCTCGGCGTGGCGGCAGCGCTGGTCAGCCAGGGCATGGTCGCCTACGACAACGCGCGGCTGTTCAGCCGGGTGAACGAGCTGGCCACCACGGACAGCCTCACGGGCGTGGCGAACCGGCGGCGGTTCTTCGAGCTCGCCGAGCGATCGCTGACGGTTTCCCGGGCCAAGGGCGGCCCGGTGACCGCGCTGATGGTCGACATCGACCACTTCAAGCGGATCAACGACGCGTACGGTCACCAGACCGGCGACGACGTGATCAAGGGCGTCGTCGGCCGGCTGCTCGTCGGCCTGCCCAAGGACGGCCTGGTCTCCCGGTACGGCGGCGAGGAGTTCGCGGTGCTGCTGCCCGGCATCGACGAGTCCGGTCCCGGGCTCGCGGAGCAGCTGCGCGCCGTGGTCGGCGGCTCACCGATCGACACCAGGTCCGGGCCGATCCCGGTCACGATCAGCGTCGGGCTGGCCCGGTTGCGCCCCGAGGACGCGACCGCCGACACCCTGTTGGGCCGGGCCGACGCCCGGCTCTACGCGGCCAAGCAGGCCGGCCGCAACCGTGTCGTGGCTCACGAGCAGTAGTATTCGTCCCTTTCGTCGCTGTTATGTAATGGCGCTCACGGTCGGCCTTACAAGACTCGTCGTAGGTGCCCGGTAGGCTCGCCGCGTCGTTGACAGCCGCCATCGCCGGGAGTAGTGCTTCGTGACTGCGCAACCAGAGATCCTCTACGGGGCTGATGACCTCACGCACCTCGAAGGACTCGACGCTGTCCGCAAGCGGCCGGGCATGTACATCGGATCCACCGACAGCCGCGGCGTCAACCACCTCGCCAACGAGATCATCGACAACGCCACCGACGAGGGCGTCGGCGGCCACGCCGAGCACGTCGAGGTCACCCTGCACGCCGACGGTTCGGTGCAGGTCGACGACGACGGCCGCGGCATCCCGACGGACATCAACGCCAAGTCCGGCCTCAACGGCGTCGAGCTGGTGCTGACCCGGCTGCACGCGGGCGGCAAGTTCGGCGGCTCCGGCTACAAGACCTCCGGCGGCCTGCACGGCGTCGGCGCCTCGGCGGTCAACGCGCTGTCGCTGCGCTTCGACGTGACCGTCAGGCGCGACGGCAAGGTGCACGAGCTCTCCTTCCAGCGCGGCGTGCCCGGCGTCTTCGCGGGCCCCGGCCCGGCGGCGCCCTTCGTGCCCGAGTCCGGCCTGCGCGTGGTCCGCCGGATGAAGCGCGGCGAGCGCACCGGCACCTCGATCCGCTACTGGTATGACGCCCGCTACTTCGAGACCGGCGCCCGCCTCGACGTCGACATCGTCAAGGCCAAGCTGCGCAACACGGCCTTCCTGGTGCCCGGCGTGGCCTACGTGCTGCGCGACCACACCGGCGAGGAGCCGGTCGACGAGAAGTTCCACTACCCGCAGGGACTCACCGACATGGTGGAGTTCCTCACCCCGTCGGGTGACAAGCCGGTCTCCGGGATCCTGATCGTCACCGGCGAGGGCACCTACAAGGAGAACGCCGCGGACGCCAACGGCGTCATGCAGTCCAACGTCGTGCGCCACGCCCAGATCGAGGTCGCGTTCCGCTGGGGCACCGGCTACGACCGCACGGTCGAGTGCTTCACCAACACCATCCGCAACGTGCACGGCGGCACCCACCGCAAGGGCTTCGAGCGGGCGCTGGTCCGCTCGCTGACCGACGCGATCCGCAACGCCCGCGCCCTGCTCAAGCCCAAGGAGGACCCGCCGGTCCTGGACGACCTGCTCGAGGGGATGACCGCGGTCATCCACGTGCGGGTGCCCGAGCCGCAGTTCACCTCGCAGACCAAGGACGAGCTCTCCACCGCGGGCATCACCCGGGTGCTGCAGACCCTGGTCGAGCAGTATGTGAAGAGCTGGGTCGACGACCGCCGCACCAAGACCGAGGCCCGCACCGTCCTGCAGAAGGTCGTCGACGCGGCCCGGGTGCGCCTGACCCAGAAGCAGCAGAAGGACGCGGCCCGCCGCAAGACCGCGCTCGAGGGCGCCTCGATGCCGCCCAAGCTGGTCGACTGCCGCTCCACCGGCATCGGCCGCAGCGAGCTCTACATCGTCGAGGGTGACAGCGCGCTCGGCACCGCCCGGATGGCCCGCAGCTCGGAATACCAGGCCCTGCTGCCGATCCGCGGCAAGATCCTCAACGTGCAGAAGGCGAGCCTGCAGCAGGTGCTCGACAACGTCGAGTGCTCGGCCATCGTCCAGGTGCTCGGCGCCGGCTCCGGCCGCACGTTCGACCTGAGCACGATGCGCTACGGCCGCGTCATGATCATGGCGGACGCGGACGTCGACGGCTCGCACATCCGCACCCTGCTGATCACCCTCTTCGCCAAATACATGCGCCCGGTGATCGAGGACGGCCGGCTGTTCGCCGCGATGCCCCCGCTGCACAAGGTCGCCACCAAGGGCCGCAACGCAGAGACCCTCTACACCTACACGCAGCAGGAGATGGAGCGCACCGTCGGCCGGCTCGAGAAATCGGGCAAGTCCGTGATCAAGCCGGTGCCCCGGTTCAAGGGCCTCGGCGAGATGGACGCCGACGAGCTGTGGGACACCACGATGAACCCGGCGACCCGCACGGTCCGGCGCATCACCATCGACGACGCCGAGCAGGCCGAGGGCACGCTCGAGCTGCTGATGGGTGAGCGGGTCGAGCCGCGCAGGAACTGGCTGATCGAGGCCGCCGGCCGCATCGACCACGAAACGATCGACGCCTGAGGGGCTGTAGAGACATGGCACGCCGCAAGAACGAACAGTCCCGGGTGGATCTGTCGGCCTTTGACCAGGCCGGCGCCAGGGTCATCGACAACTCGATCACCACCGAGGTCGAGGACTCCTACCTGGAGTACGCGTACTCGGTCATCCACTCCCGTGCCCTGCCGGACGCGCGCGACGGGCTCAAGCCCGTGCACCGGCGCATCCTCTGGTCGATGCAGGAGCAGGGCCACCGCCCCGACCGGCCCTACGTGAAGTCGGCCCGCGTCGTCGGCGACTGCATGGGTAAATACCACCCGCACGGCGACCTGGCGATCTACGACGCGATGGTCCGCCTGGCGCAGGGCTTCTCGCTCAACGTGCCGCTCATCGACGGGCACGGCAACTTCGGCTCGCCCGACGACGGCCCGGCCGCCTCCCGTTACACCGAGGCCCGGATGTCGCGCGAGGCGATGCTGCTGGTCGGCGAGCTCGGCGAGGGCACCGTCGACTTCAAGGCCAACTACGACGGCTCCGAGCAGGAGCCCCGGGTGCTGCCCGCGGCCTTCCCCAACCTGCTGGTCAACGGCACCTCCGGCATCGCCGTCGGCATGGCGACCAACATGATCCCGCACAACCTCGGCGAGGTCGTCGCGGCGACCCGGCACCTGATCACCGACCCCGAGGCCGACCTCGACGCGCTCATGCGCTTCGTGCCCGGCCCCGACCTGCCCACCGGCGGCCAGCTGCTCGGCCTCGACGAGGTGCGCCGGGCCTACGAGACCGGCCGCGGCGTGGTGCGGATGCGGGCCCGGGCACAGACCGGCCCGCTCGAGGGCGGCCGCGGCCGCCAGGCGATCACCGTGGTCGAGCTGCCCTACGGCGTCGGCACCGAGAAGATCATCGAGGCGATCACCGACGAGGTGAAGGGCAAGCTCATCACCTCCGGCCCGCGCAAGGGCCAGCGCCAGCCGGCCCGGCTGCAGGGCATCGCCGACGTCAAGGACCTCACCGACCGCGAGCACGGCATCCGCCTGGTCATCGAGTGCAAGGTCGGCGTCAACCCGCAGGCGCTGCTCGCCGACCTCTACCGGCTCACCCCGCTGGAGTCGTCGTTCGGCATCAACAACCTGGTGCTGGTCGAGGGCCAGCCGCGAACGCTGGGCCTCAAGGCGCTGCTCGAGGTGTTCCTGGCCCACCGCTACGAGGTGGTCACCCGGCGCACCACGCACCGGCGCACCAAGCGGCAGGACCGGCTGCACTTGGTCGACGGCCTGCTCATCGCCCTCATCGACATCGACCGGGTGGTCGCGATCATCCGCGGCAGCGACGACGCCACGGCCGCCAAGGCCGGCCTGATGAGCGAGTTCGGCCTCACCGACATCCAGGCGACGTACATCCTGGACACCCCGCTGCGCCGGCTCACCCGCTTCGACCGGATCGAGCTCGAGACGGAGCAGGAGCGCCTGCGCGCCGAGATCGCCGAGCTCAGCCGCATCCTCGACAACGACGACGTGCTCAAGCAACTCGTCTCCGACGAGCTTGCCGAGGTCGCGGCGACCTTCGCCGGCCCGCGCCGCACCACGCTGATCGACGGCGACCTCAAGGAGGTCCTCGCGGCGTCCGCGCCGGCCGGCCCGCTCGAGGTCGCCGACGACCCGTGCCAGGTCATCCTCTCCGCGACCGGGCTGATCGCGCGCACCGCGGCGGAGAGCGAGGAGACCATCGAGGGCCGCCGCCGCAGCGGCCGGGTGAAACACGACGCGGTCCGCGCCGTGGTGCACTCGACCGCCCGCGGCCGGGTGCTGCTGGTGACCAGCGCGGGACGTGCGTTCAAGACCGACGTGCTGCCGCTGCCGGTGCTGCCGGAGCAGTCGGGCACGGTGTCGGTGCGCGGCGGCATGTCGGCCTCGGAGCTGATCCCCCTGGAGCCGGGCGAAAAGGTGGTCGGCCTGGCCCCGCTCACCGCCGACGGCTCCCCGGGCCTGGCGATGGGCACCCGCCTGGGCGTGGTCAAGGTCTGCTCGCCGGAGTGGCCGGTCCGCTCCGACGAGTTCGAGGTCATCACCCTCAAGGACGGCGACGAGGTGCTCGGCGCCACCTGGCTGACCGACGGCGCGGAATCGCTGGCCTTCGTCTCCTCGGACGCCTCGATGCTGCGTTTCGCGGCGAAACTGGTCCGCCCCCAGGGCCTCAAGGGCGGCGGCATGGCCGGCATGAACCTGACGGCGGACGCCGAGGTCCTCTCGTTCAACGTGGTGGACACGTCCGACCCGCAGCACGGCGAGCCGATGGTGGTTACCTCCACCGGCACCCAGGTGAAGGTCACCCCCTTCGAGTCCTACCCGGCCAAGGGCCGGGCGACCGGCGGCGTCCGCGTCCAACGCTTCCTCAAGGGCGAAACCCGCCTGGAGGTGGCCTGGGTGGGCACCCGCCCGGTCGGCGCCGGCAGCAACGGCGATCCGGTCGAGCTTCCTGCACCGGACGCCCGCCGAGACGGCTCGGGCGAGGCGGTCCTGATGGGCCCCCAGATCGTCGGACACCTGATCGAACGGGGCTGACCGCCCCGCCGGGGTGCGGTGGCTGTCATCACCGTTCCCGGCCCGGCAGGCTGGGCGACGGCTTCGGGCTGAGCCCTGGCCCGGTCCGGCTCGCCCTGGCCTGGCCCGGTCCGGCTTGCCCTGGCCTGGCCCGGTCCGGCTTGCCCTGGCCTGGCCCGGTCCGGCTTGCCCTGGCCCGGGTCCGGCCCCTGTTCAGCTTGGCCTGGCTCGGTCCGGTCCGGCCCCTGTTCAGCTCGGCTCGGCCCGGTCCGGCCCCTGTTCAGCTCGGTTCGGTTCGGTTCGGTCGGCTCGGTTCGGTTCGCTCGGCTCGGTTCGGTTCGCTCGGCTCGGTTCGGTTCGCCCGGCTCGGTTCGGCCCGGTTCGGCTCGCCCCGGCCGGTCCGGCTGGTTCGGCGCGGCGCGGGCCGAGCTGAGCTCTGATTCGCTTGGCGGGTGCGGTGGTTGTCGTTACCGCTTCCGGCCCGGCGCGCGGGGCGGCGGCTCCGGGCTGAGCCGGCCCGGCGGCAGCCTGCGTCCACAGAGGAGTAGCAGCAGGTCCTGCGCCGCGCCCCGGACAGGCGTGCCGCTGCCGTAGCCCCAGTCGAGGTCCGTCGCCCGCAGGGCGAGCCCGTCGAGGTCGGTGCCGAAGAACGCGATGTTCCGGCGGCTCAGCCCGGCCAGCACCAGGGCGACCCGTTCCGGCGGCACCCGGCGGTCCAGGCCCAGCCCGACGGTGATGTCGAGGCCGTGGATGACGTCGTGCGAGAGCGCGCCGCGGGCCCCACCGCCCGGCGGCGTCCACGGATGGTCGATGTTGTCGCGCAGCGAGGCCAGCAGTTCCGCCGCGGACAGCCGGGCGGCGTCGCGCCGCGCGCAGCGGTCCGCCATGCGGTTGACGTTCCCGCGGGATCGCGCCAGCTCCAGCATGGTCCGGCCGAGCGACGTCCGGTACGGCATGGTGGTGTGCGCGATGACCTCGCGGACCCGCCAGCCCTCGCACAGCGTCGGTGCGTCCCACTGGTCCGGCCGCAGGCCGGCGAGCAGTTCGGCCTGCTCGCCACGCTCCGCGGCGACCTCTTCCCGAAGTTCTCTGAGCTCGTTCATGCGAGGTATACGCGGCGCAGCCCGAAAACTGATCGGGTATGCGGTCACCAGATCGGGCGTACCCGGCCGGGGGTGGCCAGCCGGGAGAGGTCCGCGCGCAGCGCCGCCACACGCTGCGCACCCAGGGCGTCCGCCCACGGGCCCAGCACCTCGGCCGCCGCCTCGTCGGCCGCGCGGGTGCAGGCCCAGCCCTTGGGGGTCAGCACCACGAGCCGCGCGCGGGCGTCGTCCGGATGCGGGCGCCGCGTCACGTAACCCTTGGTGACCAGTTCCTCGGTCATCTGGCTGGCCGCCTGCTTCGTCACGCCGAGGTGCTCGGCGAGTTGCCCGACCGTCGCGCCGCCGCCGGCGAGGCGTGCGAACGCGAAGCCGTGTGCCGGGCGCAGGTCGGCGAAGCCGCGGGCCCGCACGCCGGCGTCGATGCCGTCCACCAGCGCACGAGCGGCGCTCAGCAGCAGCACCGGAAGGTCCAGGAGATCACGTTCCACGGAAAGAGTTTGACAGCTTGGTCAAGCTGCTGGACTATTTAGTCAAGCAGCTTGACTACTTGGAGAGGATCACCAATGCCAGTCCTTCGCGAACAGGACGCCGTCGCACACCGGTTGCACGGCGCCACCTTCAACTCCTACGTCGCGCCGTCGTCGGGCAGCACGCAGCTCTGTGCCTGGCGGCTCGAGGTGGGCGCCGGCACGACCGGCGTCCCGCATCGGGTGAGCCGCGAGGAGGTGCTTCTCATCGTTTCCGGCGAGGTCACCGCGACCATCGACGGCATCGTCACCGCGCTGCGGGCCGGCGAGGTCGCGTTCGTGCCCGCGGGCGCGATGTTCGGTCTCGACAACCCGTCCGGCGCCCCGGCGACCGCCTGGGTCACCACGAGCGTCGGATTCGAGGCCACCCTTCCCGACGGCTCCTCGATCAGCCCGCCGTGGGTCCGCTAGGCGAACCGGGACACCCAAATTGCCGTTCAGCGTCCGGTGGCCGAACTATCGCCCTCGTGGGCCGGCCCGCTCACCATCGCACCGTCGAGGCGGGTCTCGCCGGCCGCGTCTAGAGCGGGTCCACGTCGGACAGCCGGTCGACGAAGACCCGATCAGGTCCAGATCCGGTCGTCGGGACCCAGGTTGCGGGGTGGTGTGGGCGTTGGCCGACGCGCGGCCGGTGGGCTTCACCTCGTCGGTGAGATGGAGTGGCGCCCGAGCGGGAGGAAGAAGCATGACCGTCCCGAACGCCGGATCGCGCCATCCGGACCCGGCCGAGCGCGCCCAGGGCCTGACGACTATGTCGTGTCGACGGCTGGCCGGGGCGTTGGCGACAGTTGGAGCGACGGCGCGGGGTATGCGGATGAATGCATCTTGATCACCACGTGCACCTCTTCCGCATGCAAGCACCCGCCGTTGGCGCATGCCGCGCAGAGGCGGATGGAAAATCGGGCCGTCCGGGCCGGATGCCCCAGGCCACCGAACCGGTTGTCGCTGGCTCATCGTGCTGAAGACCGTGAGGTACGGGCCGGTTCGAGTCGCAGCCCGGCGCGCGTCGGTTCGGATACTTGACATTAGTCGCATCAATTCATTTCGACCCGCATGGAGCGGTACCGTGATTGTCGCGGCGACTCCGGTGAACGATATTGCGAAATGAAGTTTGGCATGATCGTCTGCTGACATATCGGGGTGGGTTGCGGGAGAATTCTTCCGTGGGACAGTTGTCATTGTTCGGCAGGTCGGAAATTGCGGCGATGCGCGACCGGACCGCGTCGCGGAACTATTCCGCCGCCAGTGACGAGTTTCGTCGTGAGCACGAGCGGCATCGCAAATGGGGTCTTCAGCAACGCCACGGCGAGAAACTTCGTCGCAACCGCCTGAGCCGCTCTGCACCACCGACGGCACCCACCCCCACGAGCGTGCCGCCAAGCTCCACCCCACCCGCACCACGACCGCCATCGCAAATGCCCTCAGCACCGCAAATACCTGCTGCTCCACGGCACTGTCTCGCACCGCGGCCGGCCGTGCGGGAGCAACAGGTGGCGTCGCATCATCCGGTCAGGCCGCAGCAATTGGTAACGCCGAAGTGGCTGGCCGTGCGGGAGCAGCCGGTGGTGCCGGAACGACAGGCCACGCGGCAGCAACGGGTAACGCCGGAGCAGCCAGCCGTGCGGGAACAGCCGCCCGTGCGGGAGCAACCGGTGGCGCCGCAACGGCCGGTGGAGCTGGAGCACCTGGCCGCGCCGGAGCACCTGGCCGTGCCGCAGCAATGGTTAACGCCGCAGCAACGGGTAACGCCGGAGCAGCCGGCCGTGCGGGAACAGCCGCCCGTGCGGGAGCAACCGGTGGCGTCGCACCGACCGGTGGCGTCGCACCGACCGGACAGGCCGCAGGAGCTGGCAACGCCGAGGTGGCTGGCCGTGCGGGAGCGGCCGGTGGCGCCGCAACGGCCGGTGGAGCCGGAGGACCTGGCCGTGCCGGAGGACCTGGCCGTGCCGGAGGACCTGGCCGTGCCGGAGGACCTGGCCGTGCCGGAGGACCTGGCCGTGCCGGAGGACCTGGCCGTGCCGGA
>NZ_JBEZXZ010000046.1:27552-50317 GCF_040638275.1 Actinoplanes sp. NPDC026623
AGGACCTGGCCGTGCCGCAGCAACGGGTAACGCCGCAGCAACGGGTAACGCCGGAGCAGCCGGCCGTGCGGGAGCGGCCGGTGGCGTTGCACCGACCGGCGGCGTCGCACGGTCCGGTCAGGTCGCAGCAGCGGGCGCCGCCGAAGTGGCTGGTCGTGCGGCAGCGACCAGTCATGCCGCAGCGGCCGGTGGCTCCGGCACCGATCCGGCCACCATCAGCATCACGGTCGGTGATCCGGCCGCCATCGCTGGCAGGCCACGCCACATGGCAAGCGTTGCCACCTCGGGCATCGTGTCGGCGGTCGTGGACGGCGCCGGCGTCGTTGCCGCCACCGGCGTCGTCATTGCCGACGGCGGCGGAGTCGGTGCGGTGCGTGCCACGGCCGGTTGCAGCGGCGGTTCGGCGGCGGCGGTCGTTAGGCCCGGCACCCCCGCCATCCGGCTCTCCGGCGGGGCGGTCGGTGCTGTCTCTGCCGCGATTGGCTCCCGGTGGGGTTTGCCTGAATTTGGTGGTCGCTGCGAGATAGTGGGCGCGGTGGCACTCGGCCCTTTCGGGTATGTCCGGGTCCGCTACGGTCACCGTGCCAGCGCCTGCCCGGAGCCAAACAGAATCTGTTTTCCGCCATGTCAGTCGATATTCGAGCGACTGCACAGGTCGCCGCGATCATGCCTGGCCCGGCAGCGGTCGTGCCACCAGTCAATAGGTAGGCGCTATTCGAGGCCCACGTGGTGGGTGAAATGGACCACGCAAATGGTTAGGCACAATCGGGCGCCGCCGGAATGCAGTTACCAGAGGCCGAGATTGGTCAAGGCGGCATACCTTCAACCGATGCATCGGATAGGGCCGCGGGGACGGTGGCGTCCAGGGGCGGCGCCCTCACGCAGCGTCGAGGTGATCGCGTCCTGGAACAGCAGCCTCGCAGCGGCTACGGCGGCGACGTTCCGCGGGCCGGGGGCCAGCAGTAGTCCGGGGTTGGGTGCGAGCTCGACCAGCGCTCAGATTGGTAGATCCGTGCGCTTCGTGGACGGGGCGCCATCGCGGCGGTTGTGACACAGCGTTACCCGATCGGTGAGGTGGCCGAATGTGGCCGCGGAACCATGCCGAAAAGGGTGGAGAACAAGCCCCTTGGCGCGACGTCGGTCAGGGTGCTCAGCCCGGGGAGACCGCGTAGGAGCCCTTGCCGTCGCGTTTTACTCCGTACATTGCGTGGTCTGCTTCGCGGAGCAGGGCTTCCCCGTCCGGGAGGGTTCCTGTTGTGCCGGGGCGGGCGAATGCGACGCCGACGCTGGCGCCCACTCGTGCCGAGCCGCCGTCGACCGGGACCGGTGCCTCGATTTCGCGGACGATGCGGGCCGCTATCTCCAGGGCGTCGTCGCCGGCCAGGGGCGAGAGCAGCACCGCGAACTCGTCGCCGCCGATGCGGGACACCGTGTCCGAGCTTCTCACGCAGGATCGCATCCGGTCGGCTATCACCTTCAGCAGGCGGTCGCCGGCCGCGTGGCCGTGTGCGTCGTTGACCAGTTTGAAGTCGTCCAGGTCGATCAGCATGACGACCGCCGGGCCGCCCGCCGCCAGGGCCGCGTCCAGCCGTTGCGAGTAGAGCTGGCGGTTGGGCAGGCCGGTCAGGCCGTCGTGGAAGGCCTGGTGCTGCAGCCGGGCCGCGAGGGTCTCGCGCTGATCGAGCGAGCAGTGCAGCTCGGTCAGCAGCTGCGCGTTCTCCCGGAACGCGTCCAGTTGGCGCAGCACCACCAGCAGCGTGCTGACCGCCGCGCCGGTCAGCGCGATCGGAACGGTGGCCGCCTCGTGCCGCCAGATCGCCACCGTCAGCAGGCCGTACGTGACGACGATCGCGCCGTACGGGAGAAGGCTGTAAGGCCGCTGCCGCGCGCGGGCCTCGAGTGCCAGGGGGTTTCGGGCGAACTGGCCCTGGGTGACGCGGACGGCGATCGTCAGCATGGCGTTCGCGGCGACCGTCATGGCCAGGAACCAGTGCAGCCGGCCGGCGGTGAGGCCGCCGCTGGCGAGCAGGTCCGCGCCCGATTTGATCGCCGCGGCGGAGGTGCCGATGACGGCGCAGGCGCGGGTGAACATGGTCGTGCCCGAGATCGTCAGTTTGGCCACGACGAAGACGCAGAGCAGCAGGATCACCGGGCCGCTCAGGACCGGGCCCGCCGAGTCCAGCATTGCGCCGGGGCGCTCCGGAACCACCAGCGCCCAGCCGACGACCACGGCGGCGACCATCACCGTGGCGACGTCCAGCCAGAAGCGCAGGCGGGCGCGGCGGGTGGCCAGGTCGATCGGGGCCGCGAGCAGGGCGAGCAGTATCCAGGCGCTGGCCGCCGACATGGTCGCGATCTTCACGGTGCCGCCGGTCGCGGCGTCGGCGAGGTCCGGCCGGGTGACCGCGAGCGCCACCTGGGCCAGGTCGCCGACGAGGTAGGCGACCGCGCCCAGCAGCACGGCCCGCCAGAAGCGCCGGGCCAGGGCGGGCAGGCCGGGGGTGCGGGCGAAGGAGCGGGTGATCCAGATCAGGCAGGCGTGCACGGCGGCGACGAACGCCCAGGCCGTGACGACCTGGGCGGTGCGGCTCTGCGGCCCGGTCGCGTACCAGAGGACCAGGCCGGCGGTGACGGCGAGCAGGGCGAGCAGCAGCCGGTCCGAGACCAGCGCGGTGAGCCGTCGTCGCATCAGGTCCGCCTGAATCCGGCCGGCGGGCCGGGCGCGGGGGACGGACCTGTTCGGCATGGCGCCGCCGCTCTCAAACGAACGGCGGCACCTGAGTGAGACGACACAGCGCCGGGCACCCAGTCAGGCTAGGCGCAATATCCACGCCGATCTACTTCGACGGCTCCGGGATGTCGCACTTGATTTTCGGATTGACGCCCAACCAGTTGAGCGGGCCGGCGACAACGGTGACGATTACCGTGCCGGCCTTCGCGCAACTGGCGTCGCCGGTGTCCTTGAAATAGCCGCGCTCGAACGCGGCGACGACGCCGAGGACGAGCCAGATGACGACGATGACGCCGCCGATTGATCCTGCGCGCATCGGGGGGCTCCTAGGTCGTGGGGGGACTGGCCGCCAGAATCCCCGAAACCGTCGATCTCTAAACCGCGGTGCGCACCGCCTGCAGCGTGTAGCTGTGCGGCAGCCGTTCGGGGCGGTCGGCCAGTTGCCATTCGTCGTCGCCGAGCCGGCGCGTGTGGCCGGGCAGCGCATCCCACGGAACGCTGTCGTGCTCGACCAGCCCGGTCACCTGCATCCCGGCGTCGATCAGGGCGGTGACGATCTCGCCGAGGCCGTGGTTCCATTCGTGGGTGGTGATGTGGGTGAATTCGACGTCGGTGTCGACGTAGGTGCCGCCCTCGTTCCAGACCAGCGGCTCGGCCTGCTCGAAGTACGGGTAGCCGAGGGTCAGCGCCCCGTCCGCGGGCAGCGGGTCGGTGAGCGCCCACAGGACGGGATGGCCCTCCCTGATGAACAGCCGGCCGCCGGGGCGCAGCAGGCCCGCGACGACCCGCGCCCAGCGGCGGATGTCGGGCAGCCAGCACAGGGCGCCGATCCCGGTGTAGACCAGGTCGAAGCCGCCCTCGCCGAGCCGGTCGACCGCGTCGTAGACGTCCGACTCGACGAATTCGACCGGGTTGCCGGCCAGCGCGCTGATCCGTCGCGCCTCCGCGAGCGAGGCCGGCGAGAAGTCGACGCCGGTCATGGTCGCGCCGAGGCGGGCCAGCGACACCGTGTCGGTGCCGATGTGGCATTGCAGGTGCACCCCGCGCAGGCCCTTGACGTCGCCGAGCAGCGGCAGGTCGAAGCGCACCACGCCGCTCAGGTGCGCGGGGTCGGCGGCGAAAGCGTCCACCCGGTAGCCGGCGGACGCGGCGTGCGCCGGGGCCCGCTCGTCCCAATTCGCACGGTTGAGGGCTCGATAGTCGGTCACGGCGTGACGCTATCCCAGGTCCTGGCGGGCGGCGTGGTGGTTTCCGGGCCGGTGCCACATGATGTCAGTGGCAAACGGAAGTCGGCGTCTCGACGGGGCTGGATACGAAGGTGGTAGCGGTTTGGAGACCAGGCGTACGACGGTGCGGGATGTTCGCCGCGCGAACCGGGCCAGCCTGCTCACCGACCTGTTTCACGGCGGCCGGCAGAGCCGCCAGCAACTCGGCGAGACGACCGCGCTGAGCCAGGCGAGCGTGAGCAACCTGATCGGCGAGATGATCGACGAGGGCCTGGTCGAGGAGGCCGGCCTGGTCGGCTCGGACGGCGGCCGGCCGCGCGCGCTGCTGCGCGTCGCACCCGGGTACGGCTACGTGGTCGGCGCCGACGTCGGCGAGACCCGGATCCTGGTCGAGCTCTACGACCTGGCGATGTCCCGGCTCGCCGTGGCGCAGTACGCGCTCGACGGCGACGACCCGGCGGCGGCGGTGGCGAAGCTGCTCGAGGGCCTCGGCGCGGTCGTCGCGGAGGCCGGCATCCGATGCTCCGAGGTGCTCGGCTTCGGGGTGGGCGTCGCCGGCGTCGTCGACCAGTCCGGCGGCTCGGCGGTCGTCCACTCGCAGACCACCGGCTGGGACGCCGTTCCGCTGGGCGAGTTGCTGCGGGCGGGCACCGACGTGCCGGTCTTCGTGGAGAACGGCGCGAAGGCGGTCGGCCAGGCGGAGATGTGGTTCGGCGCGGGCCGGGGCGCGCGGCACGCGGTGATAGTGCTGGTCGGCACCGGGGTCGGCGCGGCCGTCGTGGTGGACGGGCGCAGCTATCGCGGCGCGTTCAGCAACGCGGGGGAGTGGGGGCACACCACGCTCGTCTACGACGGGGACCTGTGCCGCTGCGGGGCGCGCGGGTGCCTGGAGGCTTACATCGGGTCGGCGAAGGTCATCGCGCGGGTCGCCGCGGCGACCGGGCAGGAGCCGGAGCCGCGGCTGCTCACCAGGATGCTGGCGGCCGACGGTGCCCTGCAGGGCGCGGCGGCCGACATCCTCGCGGAGACCGTCGGCTATCTGGGCGCGGGCATCGGCGGACTGATCAATCTCTTCTCCCCGGAGCGCATCGTGCTGGGTGGCCCGGCGGGCTTGGCGATGGGAGAGCGCTTTCTTTCCGACATTCGGGTCGCGGCCGCACGAAACGCGCTGAAGCAGCCGTACTCGCGTACCCGGATCGATCTCTGTCAGCTCGGGCCCGACGCCGTCGCGATGGGCGCGGCCACGCTGCCGATCGCGCGGCTGCTCGCCGACGGCGGCCTGCCGCCGGCGTCGGCACAGGCGGCGCCGCCGTCGCGCGCCGCCCACCGCCGCTCGACGGCCCGGAACCGCGGCTGAGGGCCCGCCGACCTCTGACGGCGGGCCCAGCCGGAGGCTCCCGCTACGCGGGCACGGTCCACTTCTGATTCGCCGCGCCGGTGCAGCTCCAGAGCTGGAGCTTCGCGCCGTCGGCGAGGTTGTTGTCCTTGATGTCGAGGCACCTGCCGGACGCGGTGTTCACCAGGTCGCCGCCCGCCGTGGCCTGCCACTGCTGGCTCGCCACCCCGGCGGTGCAGGTCCACAGGTGCACGGTGGCGCCGTCGCCGGTGGCGTTGTTCTGCACGTCGAGGCACTTGCCGAGGCCGCGGATCGTGCCGTCCGACGCCCGCTGCCAGGTCTGGTTGGCCGAGCCGGCGTAGCAGGTCCACATCTGCGGCAGGTTGCCGTCCGCGGTGGAGCCGTTCGTGACGTCGAGGCACTTGTTGTTGGCCGCGCTGACGATGGCGCCCGAGCCGCCGCCCGGCGGGGGCGTGGTGCCGCCGCTGCCGGGGGTGCCGCTCCAGGTGAACGTCGCCGTGGTGCGCGCCGGCAGGTTGTAGGTGAACGACTGGTTGCCCCACACCACCTTCACCGACTGAGCGGACGTGCCGCCGTTGTGCGCGATCAGGGCCTTGGACCCGTCGGCGTTGCGGTAGGCGACGTTCGGCACGGTGCCGCTCGCCGTCGAGTCGATCCGGTACGCGCCGGGCCGCACGAACTTCGTCAGGTGCCCGGTCGTGTAGTACTCGACCGTGTAGTCGACCTGCCCGGCCCGGGACCCGCCGTTCTGCACCGTGATGAGCCCGGTGCAGGTGCCGCAGCCGCCGTTGTGCGGGCCCATCGACTGGTCGACGGCCAGGCTCCACTTGACCAGGCTGCCGCTGAAGTTCCGGGCGTAGTTGACGATGTCCGCCAGGTCCTCGTTGTGCTGGTTGGAGATCCAGGTGCCGCCGGAGTGCTCGGTCGAGAACTGCGGAACGCCCGGGTACTGGTTGTGCACCTGGGTGCCGACGGCCGGGTCACCGAAGTAGCCGTGCCACGCGATGCCGCCGAAGAGCGGGTCGTTGCGCACCCCGGCGTCGGCCAGGATCGCCGAGCCCATGGTGGCGTAGTCGCCGTAGTTCCAGTCGTGGATGAGCACCTTGGTGGTGATGCCGGCGGCCCGGAACGCGGGGTAGACGAAGTTCTTGGTGAACTCGATCAGCCCGGCCGAGTTCCAGTTCATCCCCGGGTACGTCTGGTTCGCCGGGTTGGTCGCGTTGCAGCAGTTCGGCTCGTTCTGCACGGAGATGTAGTTCACCGGCACGCCGGCGGCCTGATAGGACTGGACGTACTTCACCAGGTACTGCGCGTAGGTGGGGTAGTACTCCCACTTCAGCCAGCCCATCTGGTCCATCCGCCCGTTGTCCTTCATCCAGCCCGGCGAACTCCACGGCACGCCCTTGACCCGCAGCGCCGGGTTGAGCGAACGGGCCTGCTGGGTCAGCAGCCGCACGTTGGTGTCGTAGCCGTTGGAGCCGAAGTCGCCGAGGTCGCAGCAGGTGTCGTCGAGCGAGACGTTGCCGGGCCGCGACAGGTCGGAGGCGCCGATCGGATTGCGCACGAAGGACAGGCCGATGCCGTCGGCCGGGCTGAACAGCTTGCGCATCACGGCGTCGCGGGTCGCGGCGCTGACCGGGCCGCCGCGCAGCAGATAGGCGGTGGTGTCCGTGATGGAGGCGCCGCCGCCCTGGAATTGCTGATATTGCGTGCCCTCGTTGACGGTGACGGTGGTATTCGCGCCCGCGCTGGTTGACGCGAAATTGATCGGGCTCTGTTGCTGCAGGCCGCGGGTCACGTGGACGCCGCGGGAATCGTCGGTGGTGGTCAGGTAGATGTTGACGGCTTCGGCAGCAGCCTCGGCGGGGGAACCGAGGAGCACGGCTGCGCCGGTCGCGGCGAGCATCAGGGTGGCGGTCGCGGCCACGGAGACTTTCCGGGGAGTGGTCACGAAACAAATTTTCCCGCCGCCGGAACGGCCGGTAAAGCTTGTTACATAATTTACATGAATTAATGAAAGGCCCGGCCGGGCGGCCGGGCCCTTCCATTGCGATCAGGCCCCGCGGACGCGGCCGATCGTGTCGCGGAACCAGATCGCGGACTGCTTCGGCGTACGCACCTGGGTCTCGTAGTCGACGTGCACGATGCCGAACCGCTTCGCGTAGCCCTCGGCCCACTCGAAGTTGTCCATCAGCGACCACGCGAAGTAGCCCTGGATGTCGGCGCCCTGCTCGCGGGCCGCCACCACCGCGGCGATGTGGTCGGCCAGGTACGCGGTGCGGTCGTCGTCGGCGACGAAGCCGGACGCGTCGGCGGTGTCGTCGAACGCGGCGCCGTTCTCGGTGATGACCAGCGGCAGGCCCGGGTAGTCGCGGTGCAGCCGGACCAGCAGCTGGGTGAAGCGCTCCGGCGTGATCGGCCAGTTCATCGCCGTCCGCGGCCGGTCCAGCGGAACCCCGCGCACGATCGGGTGCCCGTCGGCGTCGTGGGTGTTGCCCTGCTCGTCCGTGCCGCTGAAGTCCTGTCCGAAGTAGAAGTTCACGCCCAGCAGGTCGAACGGCGTCGAGATGACCTCCAGGTCGCCGTCGCGCACCGGGAACGCCGAGCCGCGCGCGGCAAGCTCCTCGACCATGTCGGCCGGGTACTCGCCCTTGCGCAGCGGGTCGAGGTAGACCCGCAGGCCCATGCCGTCCGCGCGGCGCGCCGCGTCGTGGTCCTCCTGCGACTCGGTAGCCGGGTCGGCGGTGCCCATGTTGAGCGTGATGCCGAACTTCATCTCCCGCGTCGCCGCGGCCCGCATGCGCTGGGTGGCGAGGCCGTGCCCGAGCAGCAGGTGGTGCACGGCGGCGATGGCGGCGTCGAAGTCCTTGCGGCCCGGCGCGTGCACTCCGACGGCGTAGCCCAGCCAGGCCGAGCACCACGGCTCGTTCAGCGTCGTCCAGGTGTCCACCCGGTCGCTGAGCCGGTCGAAGACCATCATCGCGTAGTCGGCGAACCGGTACGCCGTATCGCGGTTCGGCCATCCGCCCGCGTCCTCGAGCTCCTGCGGCAGGTCCCAGTGGTAAAGCGTGACCCACGGGTCGAGGCCGGCGGCCAGCAACTCGTCGGTGAGCCTGTCATAGAACGCCAGGCCGGCCTCGTTGACGGGACCCGTGCCACCCGGCTGCACGCGCGGCCACGCCACCGAGAAGCGGTAGGCGTCGACGCCGAGACTCTTGATCAGTGCGACGTCCTGCGGCATCCGGTGGTAGTGGTCGCACGCGACGTCGCCGTGGTCGCCGTCCACCACGGCGCCGGGGACGCGGCAGAACGTGTCCCAGATGGACGGCGTGCGGCCGTCCTCGGCGGCGGCACCCTCGATCTGGTACGAGGACGTGGCGACGCCCCAGGTGAAGGACGGTGGCAGTGCGAGGGTGGGCAGGAGCAGGCCGGGTGCTCCGATGGCGGTGGGGTTCATGGTTCTCCTGGCAGAACTCGGCGGTGGGGATGGATACACAGACGGCCCCGGCTGGTGGGCCGGGGCCGTCGGCGTCAGTGCCTCAACCGACCGGCTGCTTTACCGGGTGCAGCCAGCAGGCGACTGTGCGGCTCGCCCCGTCGGGGGTGTCGGGGTTGCCGAGCACGGGGATGTTGTCCGCGCAGGGATCGAAGACCTTCGGGCAGCGCGGGTGGAAGGAGCATCCGGTCGGCATGCCCTTGAGGTCGGGCGGGGAACCCGGGATGCCGGCCAGTTCGCGGCGCGGCCCGCGCAGCGCGGGGAAGGAGCCGAGCAGGCCCGCGCTGTACGGGTGCAGCGAGTCCCGGTACAGCGCCGACGCCTGCGCCTCCTCGACGATCCGGCCGCCGTACATGATGGCGATGCGGTTCGAGAACTCCACGAGCAGCGACAGGTCGTGCGTGATGAAGATGACCGAGAAGCCGAGCCGCTCGCGCAACTCGATGAGCTGACCCAGGATCTGCCGCTGCATCACCACGTCGAGCGCCGTCGTGGGCTCGTCCATGATGACCACCTGCGGCTGCAGGATCAGCGCCATGCCGATCATCACGCGCTGGCGCATGCCGCCGGAGAGCTGATGCGGGTAGGCGTCCATCCGGTCCGGCGAGATGCCGACCAGCTTGAGCATCTCCCGGGCCCGGGCGTTGCGGCTGTGCGACGACATCTGCGGCTCGTGCGCCGCCAGCACGTCGGTCAGCTGGGTGGAGATCTTGTGCACCGGGTTGAGCGAGTTCATCGCGCCCTGGAACACGATCGCCGTCTCGGCCCAGCGGAACGCCTGCAACTGCTTGTCGGTCAGCCCCAGCACGTCGTACGGCTCGGCCTTCGTCGGGTGGTAGATGACCTCGCCGCCGGTGACCACGCCCGGCGGGGCGAGCAGCCGGGTCAGCCCGTACGCGAGGGTGGACTTGCCGCTGCCGGACTCGCCGGCCAGGCCGAGGACCTCGCCGCGGTGCAGGGTCAGGTTCACGTCCCGTACGGCGTGCACCGCCTGGTCGCCGAGGCCGTAGTCCACGTTGAGATTCTTGATCTCCAACACGGGCTCGCTCATCGGGTCGCCTCCTTGCTGCGGTTCACCGGTGTCGGCTTGCCGCCGATGACCGGGATCGGGCTGGCGTGGGTGTGCGGCGCGGACGAGTTGTCCATGACCGGCGTGAAGCCGACCCGCATCCGCACGGTGCGCCCGGAGGCGGTCTTGAGCTTGGTCTTGCCCATGCTGCGCAGGCGCGGGCTGACGAACTCGTCGATGCCGAAGTTGATCAGCGAGAGTGCGGTGCCGAGGAACGCGATCGCGAGACCGGCCGGCACGAACCACCACCACGCGCCCTGCGCCAGGGCCTGCTGACCCTGCGCCCAGAACAGGATCGTGCCCCAGTTCCACGAGGAGACCGAGCCGATGCCGATGAAGGCCAGGGTGATCTCCGAGGTGACCGCGAAGATGACCGTGCCGACGAAGCCGGACGCGATGATCGCGGTGAGGTTCGGCAGGATCTCGAAGATGATGATCCGCCAGGTCGACTCGCCGTTGGCCCGGGACGCCTCGACGTAGTCGCGTCTGCGCAGCGACAGGGTCTGCGCTCTCAGGATCCGGGCACCCCAGGCCCACGACGTGAAGCCGATGATCAGGGCGACCAGGGCGTCGCCGCCCTCCGGCACCGCCGCCGTCAGGATGATGATCAAGGGAAGCGCCGGGATCACCAGGAAGACGTTGGACAGTGCGGACAGGCCGTCGTCCCATCCGCCGCCGAGGTAACCCGCCGTGACGCCGATCAGCACGGACAACAGCGTGGCGATGACGCCTGCGGCCAAGCCGACGACCATGACGGCCCGGGTGCCGACCAGGATCTGGCTGAACACGTCCTGGCCCAGGTGCGTGGTGCCGAACCAGTGGTCCGCCGACGGCGGCTGCACCAGCTGGTTGCTGCGCGCGTCCGGGTCGTACGGGGCGACCCACGGGCCGATGACCGCGAACAGCAGGTAGATGCCGAGCACGATGAGGCCGGTCATGGCCTTGCCGTTGGAGACGAACAGGAACCGGCGGCGCTTGGCCCGGCCCGGCCCCGCCGGCGCCGTCTGTGCCGCCAGGTCCTGGTCGAGGATGACCTGGTCGATGCTGGAGGTGGGTATGGTCACCTGTCAGCCCTCCTTGCGGGTGCGCGGGTCGAGCAGCAGGTATGCGATGTCCGCGAGCAGGTTGGCGACCAGCACGGAGATCGTGATGACCAGGAAGATGCCCTGCATCAGCGGATAGTCCTTGGCGCCGACCGCCCGGAAGAGCAGGAAGCCCAGGCCGGGATAGGAGAAGACGATCTCCACCAGCAGGGTGCCGCCGACGATGAAGCCCAGCGCCAGCGCGAAGCCGGAGACGTTGGGCAGCAGCGCGTTGCGCGCCGCGTAGCTCACCGCGACCCGGCGGTCCGAGAGGCCCTTGGCGTGCGCGACCGTGATGTAGTCCTCGGCCGCGACGGTGACCATCATGTTGCGCATGCTCAGGATCCAGCCGCTCACCGACGAGATCAGGATCGTCAGCGCGGGCAGCAGGCTGTGCTTGATGGCGCTGGGGATGAAGTACATGTCCCAGGCCGGCACGTAGGCGCTGTCGTATCCGCCGGACGAGGGGAAGAAGCTGTCCGGCCCGGCCAGCAGGTAGATCGCCAGCAGGCCCAGCCAGAAGTACGGCACCGAGGAGAGGAACGTGGTGACCGGCAGCAGGCCGTCGACCCACGAGCCGCGCCGCCACCCGGCGAGCACGCCGAGGCTGGTGCCGATGGAGAAGCTGATGATGGTCGTGATGCCGACCAGCGCCAGGGTCCACGGCAGGGCGGTCGCGATGATCTCGGAGACCGGGGTCGGGAACGCGGTGAACGACAGGCCCAGGTCGCCGTGGAGAAGTTGTTTCCAGTAGTCGATGTACTGGTCCCAGAGGCTGGCGTTCTTGTCCAGGCCGAACAGGACGTAGAGCGAGGAGATCGCGTCGCTGCTCATCTGCCCCTGGAAGCGCGACAGCATCGACTTGACCGGGTCGCCGGGGATCATCCGGGGGATGAAGAAGTTGATGGTGATCGCGGCCCAGGCGGTGAACAGGTAGAACAGGGTCCGCTGGATCAGGAATTTCATCGGACCTCCTCCGGGTGCGCGTTCTCGGCGACGGCGACGGCCTCGGGCGAGTAGTCGACCGCGGCGGAGCCGGGCGTCTCGGCGGCCACCGTTGCCGCGTCGTAGAGCCAGCAGGCGGCCCAGTGGCCGGGCTTGTCACCGACCTCGAGGCGCACCGGCAGGTCCTTCGAGCAGCGCGGCATCGCCTTCGGGCAGCGCGGGTGGAAGCGGCAACCGCTGGGCGGTTTGATCAGGCTCGGCGGCTCGCCGTTGCCGCGGTCCGCGTGGTCACCGAGCAGGTTCGCGATCCGGTCCGGGTCCGGCGCGGAATCGATCAGCAGCTGGGTGTACGGGTGCGCCGGCGACTGGGTGACCGACTCGCTGTCGCCGCCCTCGACCATGCGGCCCGCGTACATCACCATCGTGTCGTCGGCGAAGTAGCGCGCCGAGGCGATGTCGTGGGTGATGTAGAGGATGGCGAGGTTCAGCCGCTCCTTGAGGTCGCGCAGCAGGTTGAGCACGCCGAGGCGGATGGAGACGTCCAGCATGGACACCGGCTCGTCGGCGAGCAGCGCCTCCGGGTCCGCGCCCAGCGCCCGGGCGATCGCGACCCGCTGCCGCTGGCCGCCGGAGAGCTCGTGCGGGAACTTGTCGAGGTAGCGCTCCGGCGGGGTCAGGCTGACCCGGGTGAGCAGGTTGCTCAGCGCCGCGTCGAGCTCCTCGGCCGTGTTGCCGGCGTTGCCGTGGATCTTCAGCGACCGGGTCAGGTGGTATCGGATCGTGTGCACCGGGTTCAGCGACGCGAACGGGTCCTGGAAGATCATCTGGACCCGGGCGGCGTACCGGCGGAACTGCCTGCCGCCCCGGACTCTGCTGGTCAGGCCGTGCAGCTTGATGTCTCCGTCGGTACGGGGGTAGAGCTGAGCGAGCAGCCGGGCCACCGTGGATTTGCCGGAGCCGGACTCGCCCACGAGGGCGGTCACGTGGCCGCGCCGGAGGGTGAGATTCACGTCATCAACCGCGTGTACGGCGTCGTGCGTGCGGTTGAACAGGTCGCGCAGCTTCCGGCGGACGGGGAAGTGCTTGGTCAGGCCGATCGCCTCAAGCACCACCTCGTTGGCCGGCGCCTCGGCCTCTTGGCTCAACGTCATGCCGAGTTCCTTCGCAGGGGTGTCGGAACTGCCGCGGTGCCGTGCCCCGGACGGGTTGGCCCCGTCCCGGGGCACGGCGCTCGCGGATCAGGAAGAGGCGGGCTTGAGGTGCAGGACGACGTCCAGGGCGTTGGCCTGCGTGGGCTGGCCGGCGCTGTAGGGGTTGGTGTCGTCGGGCCAGCCGACCCAGTTCTTCGTGCTGTACGCCATGCCGATGTTGTCCGCGCCGACCGGGATCATCGGGGTCTGCTCCACGAAGATCTTCTGGATCGTGTTGAGCGCGGTGGTGCGGGCGGCGTCGTCGGCGGCGTTCGCGTACGCCTTCAGCGCCGTGGTGGCCTCGGGGCTGTTGAAGCGGCCGAAGTTGCCACCGGGAGACGCCGTGCCGATCGGCTTGAGCAGCGCGCCGTCCATGATGGTCTGGTAGATGTCGTACGGCGTCGCGCCGCCGTTGGTCCAGCGGAAGGTGGCGTCGAACTTGCCCTCCTCGACGTTGCGGAACCAGGCGTCCTGGTTCGCCTTGTCGACGGTGGCGGCGATGCCGATCTGCGCCAGGTTGTCCTTCACGATCTCGAGCGAGGTCTGGTAGTCGGACCAGCCGCTCGGGTCGGTGAGGGTCAGCTTGACGGGCTTGCCGCTCGGGTCGGTCAGCGTGGTGCCGTTGAGCTTGAAGCCGGCGTCGGTGAGGACCTTCTTGGCGCCGTCGACGTCGACGGCCTGGTTCTTGCCCTTGTAGTCCGGCGCGACGTAGGCGTCACCGGCGGGCGACGGCAGGCCGGTCACGCTGGTGACCAGCGGGTGGAAGTAGGCGGCCTCGGCCTGGTTGAAGATGTCCTCGCGGTTGACGACCATGCTCATCGCCTTGCGCAGGGCCGGGTTGTCGAACGGCTTCTTGGTGGTGTTGATGTAGAGGCCGTGGATGCCGAGGACCGGCGGCGCCCAGACCTTGTAGTGCGCCGGGTCCTTGTCGATGAAGACCGTCTTGTAGTTCGGGATGAAGACGAACGACCACTCGTTGGAGCCGTCCGACAGCGCGGTGGTCTGCGCGTTGTTGTCGGTGTACGACGTGTAGCGCAGCTCCTTGACCTGTGGCAGGTCCTGCCAGTAGCCGGAGGTGCGCACCGACAGCGTGGTGGTCTGCGGCGTGAAGGACTTCAGCGTGTACGGGCCCGAGCCGACCGGCGTCTTGTTGGCGTCGGTGGTGGGGTCCTTGATGGCCTCCCAGATGTGCTTGGGCACGATCGGGGTCTGGCCGAGCCACTTGTCCTTGTAGACGAACATCGAGCTGGTGAACGTGACCGTCACCGTGTTGCCGCTCGCCGTGATGTCGCCGTACGGCGTGGCGCTCAGGTTCAGCGCCTCGTTCTTCTTGATCACGCCGAAGGTGAAGGCGACGTCGTCACCGGTGACCTTCTGCCCGTCCGACCAGGTCGCGTTGTCGCGGACGGTGATCGTGACCTTCTTGAAGTCCGGTGTCCACTCGGCGCCGGTGGCCAGCCACGGCCGGGACGGCTCGGCCGGCTTGACCGGGTTCCACATCATGAGGGGCTCGTAGATCATCCAGCGGTAGCCGAGGGAGGCGCCCGCCGAGGTGGTGAGGAACGGGTTGTGGTTCTCCGTCTGCGGACCGTTGGGCATGCCGACGGTCAGGAACGTGGCACCACCGGAAGCGTTCTTGTTGCCCTCATTCGGCGAGTCGCCGCAGGCGGCGAGCGCGCCAGACGCGAGCACGCCCGCAAGGGCGACCGCGAACAGTTTCCTTCTCTGCATCTCTAATTCTCCTCAGGTGTTACGGATTTGGGGTGAGAGGGGTGCCCCGAGGCAGGGCGAAGTGCGCCGGACGCCGGAGCGCCGGCCGAAGGTGCGGTTCTATCGGGATCTTCGGACTACGAGGGTGTGGCGTTGGGGCCCGCGCCGGTGGAGCCGCGGACGGTGAAGGTGGCGGGAATGACGGTCGGGCGGTTGGGCAGGGGTGAGCCCTCGAAGTGGGCGAGCAGCGTGCGTGCCGCCGCCTCACCCATCTCGCGCAACGGTTGGTGCACGGTAGTGAGCGGCGGCTGGGTGTGTGCCGCCATGGGAATGTCGTCGAAACCCACCACCGCGACGTCGGTCGGGATGCGCCGGCCGCTGTCGAGCACGGCCTGCATCGCGCCGGTGGCGGAGAGGTCGTTGTGTGCGAAGATCGCGTCGAACTCGAGGCCGGAGGCGATCGCGGCCTGCACGCCCTCGAAGCCGCAGGCGATGGTGAAGTCGCCGGGAAGCACGCGGTCCGCGGTGATCGGGTGGCCGGCCTCGGCGTAGACGGCGGCGAAGCCGTCGAGGCGCTGGGCGGTGCAGCCGAAGCGCTCGGGACCCGCGATGACGATCGGCCTGAGCCGGCCGACCTCGAGCAGGTGCCGGGCGGCCGCGCCGGCTCCGGTGTGGTTGGTGGTGCCGACGCTCGGGATCTGCACCGGCTGCACGTCGCGGTCGTCGATGAGCACCACGGGCAGCCCGCGGGCGTGCAGGGTGGCGATGAAGTCGAGGGTGCCCTCGGGCTCGATCACCAGCAGGCCGTCGAAGCTCTTGGCGGAGACCTGGGCGCCGAACTGGCGCATCGACTCCTCGCCGCGGTTGCAGGTGAACAGCAGCAGGCCGTAGCGCTCGGTCTCGAGCACGTCGACCGCACCCTGCAGCACCTCGCCGATCCACGGCCAGGTCAGCGAGGGGACCAGCATGCCGACCACGCGGGTCCGGCCGCGGGCCAGGCCGACCGCGCGTGAGCTGGGCACGTAGCCCAGTTCCTCGATGACCTTGCGGACCCGGGCGGCGGTCGACTCGTCCAGCTCACCCTTGCCGTTCAGCACCCGGGACACAGTGGTCTTGCTGACCTTTGCCCGGGCCGCCACATCGGCGATGGTGATTGGCACGTGTCCTCCGACTTGTGTCCGGATGGTTAAACCGCAGTTTCGGAACCGGTTTCGGAAGCGGTTCCGGGCAGTAAACTCCGGTGAGCCGGGTCACGTCAACGAGTCGGAAGCTTTATTTAGGTTTCGAGACGATATCGACGAGGCGTACCGGTCCCCCGGGGTCGGAGCAACGGGGCCAAACCGCCCCAATCACCGGGGGATCGCGGCCCGCTCGACCCGGTGGAGGAGGTCCGGCAGCACCTCGCCGAGCGCGGCGTCCACGGTCAGTTCGGCGTACGGGCCGCCGCGGGTGGGGCCCTGGTTGACGATCGCGACCCGGACGCCGTCGCGGGCCGCCCGCACCACGAAGCGCCGCCCGGACATGACGGTCAGGGACGAGCCCAGCACCAGCAGGGTCCGCGCCCCGGCGACCAGGTCGAAGCTGCGGCTCACCCGCGCCGCGGGCACCGTCTCGCCGAAGTACACGACATCGGGCTTGAGCATGCCGCCGCACGAGACGCAGCCGACCACGGCGAAGCCGTCCAGCGCGGCGTCGTCGATGTCGACGTCGCCGTCCGGGTTGATCCGGGTCACCGCCGCCGCGAAGCCCGGGTTGGCCGCGTCCAGCCGGGCCGAGTGCTCGGCGCGGGCGGTCAGCGCGCCGCAGCCGAGGCAGACGATCCGGGCCAGGTTGCCGTGCAGCTCGACCACGCCGTGCGCGCCGCCGGCCTGGTGCAGCCCGTCCACATTCTGGGTGATGATGCCGTCGACGCGGGCCAGCGCCTGCAGCCGGGCGACGGCCCGGTGTCCTTCGTTCGGGCGCGCGTCGCCGATCGTGCGCCAGCCGAGGTGGCTGCGCGCCCAGTAGCGCCGCCGGGCGGCCGGGTCCCGGGTGAAGGCCTGGTATGTCATCGGCGTGGCGGCGCGGGCGGCACCCGTCGGGCCGCGGTAGTCGGGGATGCCCGATTCGGTGGACAGGCCGGCCCCGCTGAGCACGACCACACCGCCGTCGCCGACCCACTCGGCGAGCCGCTCGATCTGTGTCACCCACCCATCGTCCCTCACTCCCCGGAGTGGGACGAAGAACGCACTCACGCCGATCTGTGCACGGACGGGCGGAGAACGGTAAGTTGATCGGGTGACTGCCGTCGCGCGCCTGCTCCCCCGTCACTGGGACGGGCGTCGCCTGCTGCGGTTTCTGACCGGCCTGGCCCTGATCGCCCTTGCCTTCACGGCCACGGCCCTGGCCGCCTCCCCGGCGGCCGAGCCCGCCGAGCCCGCGATAACGATCATCACAACGGTCGACACCCCGCCCGGGACAGGCCTGCCGGCGGAGCAGAGCCTCACCGGCCGCGTCGAGGTCCAGAACCCGGCGGCGGCGGTGCTGAGCCCGCCCGGCGAGCAGGACGCGGCGGCGCAGGCCGACCCCGTCGCGGCGACCCCCGCCGGACCCGCGGCGGTGCTGCCGGTCGAGGTGGCGAGGTCCCGCGGGCGGGTCTGCGTCGAGGCCCGAATGCCCGGCCGCGGGGGCATCCGGGGCGTGCGCGGCGAGCGCGCACCACCGCGCATCTGACCCACCCGTCGTCAGCGTCCCGTGACGCCGCCGCTTGCCCACCGGGGCTCGGCCGGCGCCGCATCGTGGCTTCGAGCACTCCTGTGCGCGTACGGGATTGGGGTTCGAGCCACCCGCCGCCCGCCACCCACAGCTGAAACCCCGAGAGAGGCCGGTGTTCATTGTGGAATCCGCCGCAACCGTCTGGTTGATCCTGCTGCTCACCCTCGCCGCCGCGACGGCGGCCCTCGCCGTGACCCGACGCCGCGCCCGCACCACCGGCCGGCCGGTCGCGGACCTATACGCCGACCAGGTCGCGGTCGCCGCAGAGCAGGCCGCCGCCATCGCCCGGCTGCGCCGCGCCGACTGGCTGCGCACGCAGGAGGAGGTCGACGCGGCGTGGGCCGCGTTCGACGCCGCCGACCGCGACGCCCGCAGTTCGGTGGCCGCGGCCGCCTTCCCGATCCTCCGGCAGCGCCGCACCCGCGCGGAGCTCGCCGACCGCGAGCGCAACCTGCACCGCCGGGCGACGGCCGCCTGCCGCCGCCGCGAGTTGTCGATCGCGCAGCTCAACGAGGTGCTCGCGCACCGCGGCGGGTGGAATCCGCGCCGCCACCCGGTCGCTCAGGAGGCCGCGCTGCGTGCGGCGGTGCGTGAGCACCGGTTCGCCGCCTACCAGGCGGCGACCGCCCGGGAGCGGCGGGCCTGGCAGGACGCCGAGCGGGCCGCGGCCGCGGTGCGCAGCCTGCGTGCCGAGGCGCTCGCCGTGCAGGCCCGCGCCGGGCGCGCCGTGCACCACGCCCAGCGGTGGACGCCGGCGGCGCCGGCCCGGGTCCGGCCCACCGTTCCACACACCATCCTGAGTGGATTCCGGCCGCACGTCGCCCGCCCGCGCACCCCGTTGCGCCGTGTAACACCGGCAGGCCAGGTACCGTCACAGAGTCGCTCATGAGGGATGGCAGGAGGCTCGAGTGTCAGTGACCCCGGCGGGTCCACCGCCCGCCGTGCGGCTGCACAGGGCCGCGCGCATCGAGGACGCCGTGCACGAGGTGGTCGAGCGACGGCTGCGCCAGCGTGGCTGGCGGCCCGTCATCACCGCCTACACGGGGTACGGGGCGCCGGGCTGGGCACGCGTCATGGGCCGCGTCGTGCTGACCCGCCGCGCGGGTGACGTCCGGCGCCGCCCGGAGAAGACGCGCGGCTGGCGCAGCTTCACCACGTCCCCGGTGAACAACGCCGCCGTGCGGTTGCGGGTCGGCGACCGGATCCACGAGACCCGGACCGACCGCAGCGGCTACATCGACACCCGGGTCGAGGGCGACCTGCAACCCGGCTGGGCCACCGTGCGGCTCAGCACCGAGGGCGCCGAGCCCGTCGACGCGCCGATCCGGGTCGTCGACCCGTCCATCAGATTCGGCGTGGTGTCGGACATCGACGACACCGTCATGGTGACCGCGCTGCCGCGCCCGCTGCTCGCGGCGTGGAACACGTTCGTGCTCGACGAGCACGCCCGCGCCGCCGTGCCCGGCATGGCGGTGCTCTACGAGCGCCTGGTGACGGCGAATCCGGGCGCACCCGTCTTCTACCTCTCCACGGGCGCGTGGAACGTGGCGCCGACGCTGACCCGATTCCTGTCCCGGCACCTCTATCCGGCCGGCCCGCTGCTGCTCACCGACTGGGGACCGACCCCGGACCGGTGGTTCCGCAGCGGGCAGGAGCACAAGCGCAGCACCCTGCGCCGGCTCGCGGCCGAGTTCCCCGACATCAGGTGGCTGCTCATCGGCGACGACGGCCAGCACGACCAGGAGATCTACTCCGAGTTCGCGCACGCGCACCCGGAGAACGTCGCCGCGGTCGCCATCCGCCGGCTCTCGCCGACCCAGGCGGTGCTGGCCGGCGCGATCCCCGGGCCGATGGGCGACCCGGAGGCGGTCGGCTCCGGCGGCAAGACGTGGTTCGCCGCACCGGACGGCGCCGGCCTGTGGTCGCTGCTGCGGGACACCGATGTCGTCTGAGCCTCGAACAACCGATGTCGCCTGGGCTTTCCGCCGCGGGTGGGCTCAGTCCTCGCCGGCCGGCGCCGGCGACGTCTCGTTCGTCGCCTCGCTGAGCCGCGCGTGCAACCGCTCGCGGATCTCCTCCGGCGTGTACGCCCGGCGCCGGCGCTCCGAACGAGCCAGCACCACACCCGTGGCTGCGACCCCTGCCAGCCCGGCCAATCCCGCTACCTTCCACCAACGCATCTGCTGAGGATAGACAAGTGGACGCCGACATCAGCCTCGACGAGGCCATCGATCTGACGCGTACGGGTGACATCTGGATATTCCGGGGCCGCTCCGGACCCGACCGTGCTATCCAGGCCATGACCAACAGCCCCGTCAACCATGTCGGCATGTCGCTCGTGATCGAGGACATGCCGCCGCTCATGTGGCACGCCGAGCTGGGCAAGTCGCTGCCCGACCTCTGGTCGGGGACGTTCCAGCGCGGCGTGCAACTGCACGACCTGCGCGACGCGGTCACCGTCTGGGCGCAGCGCTACGGCCAGCGCGGCTGGCTGCGCCAGCTGGAGCAGCCCGTCACACCCGAGATGGAGGACCGGGCGCTCAAGACGGTCGCCCGGCTCGACGGCACGCCGTTCCCGTCCAGCGCGCAGCTCGCCTGGCGGTGGGCCCGCGGCCGGGTCCCGCAGCTGCGCCTGCCGTGGCAGGAGCGGTCCACCGACGACGCCGACCTCGAGACCGCGTACTGCGCCGAGGTGGTCGCGGTGACCTACGAGGACATGGGCCTGCTGGGGCGCGGCAAGCAGCCCAGCTGGTACGACCCGGGCCGGTTCTGGAGCGGCGACGACCTGGAGTTGTGCAACGGCTACCGGCTCGGCGCGGAGATCGCGGTACACACCCCATAGGGTTGTCCCGTGGGACTGGTTGGCCGGGTGCCCGAGGTGGTCGCCCTCGACCGGCTGCGCGCCGACGCGGCCGCCGGTGAGGGTGCCGCCGCGCTGCTCGTCGGCGAGGCCGGCATCGGCAAGACCACGGTGGTCGAGGAGGCGGTGGCCCGGGCCGCCGCGGCCGGCGCCGCGGTGGGCACCGGGCGGGCGGTGCCCGACGAGGGCGCGCCCGCGTACTGGCCGTGGCTGCGGCTGCTCGAGGAGACGCCGGGCCTCAGCCCGGAGCTGCTGACCGCGCCCGCCACCGAGGGCGAGTCGCCGGCGGCGGTCCGGTTCCGGGTCGCCCAGCGGACCGTGCGCGCCCTGCGCGAGGCCGGCCACCTCGTGCTGGTGCTCGAGGACCTGCACTGGGCCGACGCCGCCTCCCTCGGCCTGCTGCGCCTGCTCTGCCGCGAGCTGCCCGGCACCCGGCTGCTGGTGATCGGCACGGCCCGCCCGCCGTTCGCGCTCGACGACCTGCCCGGCGCGGAGGTGCTGCGGCTGGACCCGTGGGAGCCGGCCGCCGTCGGCGCCTACCTGAGGCAGCGGGCCGGTCCGGGCGTGCACGGCTCCTGGGCGGCCGCGGTGCACCGGATCAGCGGCGGAAACCCGCTCTACGTAAGGGAACTGACCCGGCAGCTGGAGCGTGAGGACCGGCTGCGGCACCCGGCCGGCGGCGTCGGCGTGCCGACGGAGCTGCGGCGCCTGGTCGGCCGGCGGACCGCGCAGCTCGGACCGGCCTGCCGCGAGCTGCTCGGCGGGGCCGCGGCCCTGGGCGCCGAGATCGACGTGGCCGTGCTGCGGGCCGCGGCAGCCGAGCCGGCGGCCGTGGACGACCTGCTCGCCGAGGCGCTGGACGCCGGCGTGCTCACCGACGACCCGTGGCACCCGGCGCTGCTGCGCTTCGCACACGAACTGGTCCGCCGGGCCCGCTACGACGATCTCGCCCGCGCCGAGCGGATCGCCTGGCACCGCCGCCTCGCCGACGCGCTGGAGGAGACCGGCGCCGGACCGGCCGAGGTGGCCCGGCACCGGGTGCGCTGCGCGGTCGACGCGCCGTCGCGGCTGTCGGCGGTGGAGGCCTGCCGGGCCGCCGCGGCCGCCGCCCTGGACCTGGCGGAGACGGTCCGCTGGTTCGGCGACGCCGTGGACCTGGCGGACGAGCCGGCCGACCGGCTCGCCCGGGCGACCGCCGCCTACGCCGACGGCCGGCTCGACCTGGCGATCGCCGACTGCGGTGCCCTGCTCGACGTCGCCGAGCGCGCCGGGCGCCCGGAGCTCGCGGTCGAGGCGGCGCTGGTCGTGCGCGGTGTCGCCGGTCCGGTGGGCCCGGCGCTGCTGCTGCTCTGCGAGCGGGCCCTGGCGCTGGCCGGACGACATCCCCGGCTGCTCGCCCAGCTCGCGTTCCTGCTCGCGGAGAGCGGCGACCCGGCCCGGGCGGGGGAGATCAGCGCCGAGGCCATGACGCTGGCCGAGGCGTCCGGCCGCCCCGACGACCTGGCCGCGGCGGTGCACGCCCGGCACCAGGTCATCGACCCCTTCGAGCAGCCCGGCCTGGTGCTCGAGCTCGCCGACCGCAGCTGCTCGCTCGGCCGCCCGGACGCCGAGCTGTGGGGCCGGACCTGGCGCATCGACGCCCACCTGATGCGGGGCGACAACGCCGCGGCCGAGCAGGAGACCGTGCGGCTCGGCACCCTCGCGGACCGGCTCGGCTGGCCGCTCGCCCGCTGGCATCTGCTGCGGGCGCGTGCCGCGCTGGCGCTGCTCGCGGGCCGGTTCACCGAGGCCGACCGGCTGGCGCTGGAGGCCCGGGAGGTCGCCATCCGGATGCAGGACGGCACCGCGGTCCCGCTCTACCACGCGTTCGCGGCCGGGCTGGTGCTGAACACCGGCGACTCCCGGCGGTACCTCGCCGCCATCGCCGAGCTGATCCCGGCCGCCCTGGCGCTGCCGGTCGCCGCGGCCCAGCTGGCCCGGACGGCGATGGACGCCGGGGCCGGCGAGACGGTCGAGCTGTGCTGGCAGAGCCTGCGGCCGATGCTCGCCGACCTGCCGCCCGACGCCCGGCGTTCCTATGTGCTGATCACCGCGGGGGAGGTGGCGGCCCGGCTCGGCGACCGGGCCACGGCCCGCGACTGCTACGACCGCGCGGTCCGCTACGAGCACACCTACCTCAACAACACGACGAGCTGTTGCGGGTCGACGGCGCGGTCGCTCGGCACGATCGCGGCGGCGCTGGGCGAGCCCGACGCGGCGGTCGGCCACCTGCGTACCGCGGTGGCGATGGACGAGGGCTCGCCGCCGTTCCTGGCACACGCCCGGCTGGGCCTGGCCCGGGCGCT
>NZ_JBEZXZ010000047.1:0-50243 GCF_040638275.1 Actinoplanes sp. NPDC026623
GGTCCGGCCGGCGGGGCAGGCGCAGGCCCCCGGACAGGCCGGCGAGCTCGGCCGTCCAGAAGTCGAGCTGGCGGGAGACCGGGCTGTCCGGGTCGGCCCGGTCTCCCAGCCGGGCCCGCTGCTCCGCGGCGAGGTCGGCGTACGGGACCGGCAGCGGCGGCAGGTCCGGGACCTCGTGGCCGGCCCGGGCCGCGTACGCGAGGGACAGGTCGCGCAGCAGCGGCACCAGCGACCAGCCGTCGACGGCGATGTGGTGCATGACCAGAAGGAGGGCGCGCGCCTGCCCGTCCCCGTCGTCGAGGAACAAGGCGGCTCGCACCGGCAGCTCGACACGCAGGTCGAAGCGGTGCCGGGCGGCCTCGGCGATCCGGCCCTCCCGCTCCGCGCCGGTCGTCCGCACCTCGATGAGGACGGGATCCGCCCGGCCGGCCGGCAGCACCAGGGGCTGGGGCTCGCCGTCCCCGGCGCTGAAAACAGTGCGCAACGGCTCGTGTCGGTCGACCACATCGGACAGAGCGGCGCGCAGTGCTGCGCTGTCGACCGGGCCCCGCAGCCGGATGAGGACCGGCAGGGTGTAGGCGAGCCCCGCACCGAGCTGGTCGAGGAGCCAGAGCCGGTGCTGCGCGGCGGACGGCCGGGCGGCGCGAGGCAGCGCTCCGCGGTCGAGCTTGCCGGTCGGGGTCAGCGGCAGCGCGGCGACAGTGGCGAACACCGCCGGCACCATGAAGTCCGGCAGCGCGGCGGCGACGTGGGCGCGCAGCTCGGCACCGGACGGCTCCGCCCGCTGTCCACCGGCGGCTACGCAGTAGGCCACCAGCCGCTTCTCGTCTGGTCCGGCGGCCTCGGCGGCCACCGCGGCCCGACGCACGGCGGGATGCCGGGAGAGCACGGCCTCGATCTCGGCGGGCTCGATCCGGTAGCCGTTGACCTTCACCTGTGCGTCCGCGCGCCCGGCGAACTCCAGCCGGCCGCCCGGTTGCCGGCGGACCAGATCGCCCGTGCGGTACATGCGCGTGCCCGGCGTACCGAACGGGTCGGCGACGAACCGCTCGGCTGTCTGCGCGCCGCGGCCCAGGTAGCCGTGGGCCAGGCCGGCGCCGGCGGCGTACAGCTCGCCGGCCTCTCCGTCGGGCACCGGCCGGAGACGCGCGTCGAGCACGTACGCGTCCTTGCCCGGCAGCGGCCGCCCGATCGGCACACAACCGCGCTCCGCATCGTCCGGGGTCACCGGATGGGTGGTCACGAAGATCATGCCCTCGACCGGCCCGTACCCGTTGGTGAGCCGCAGCTCCGGGAACCGGCGTAGCGCGCGGCCGGCGTGGGCCGGCGACAGCGCCTCGCCCCCCACGATCAGGTGCCGAAGCCCCGCGAGCGCCCCCGGGTACTCGTCCACGAGCACGTTGAACAGGCTGCCGGACAGGTACATCGTGGTGATCCGGTGCGCGGCCACCAGCCCGGCGATGACCACGGCGTCCGGGCGTGGGCCGGGATGCAGCACGCACACACCGCCGAACAGCAGGGCACCCCACAGCTCCAGGGCGAACGCGTCCCAGGAGACGGGTGCGCACTGCAGCCAGACCGCATCGGGACCGAACGGCACGTACTGCTGCCCGGACAGCGTGCCGGTGACGGCCCGGTGCGGCGCGGCGACCCCCTTGGGCCGGCCGGTCGAGCCGGAGGTGAACATCACGCAGGCCACGTCCTCTGGTCCGGCACCGCCCGCGCCGTGCGGCAGTGCCGGCCCAGCGGCATCGGCCACCCGTACGGGTCGCAGCGGAAGCCCCAGCCGCCGCACCGCCTCGCCGGTGGGCGCGATCACCGCCACCGCTCCCGCGTCCTCGGCCAACTCGCGTAGCCGCGCCGCCGGCAGGTCAGGGTCGAGCATCAGGTACGCCGCGCCGGCCTTGAGCACGGCGAGGGCGGCGATCACCAGGTCGGGACCGCGGTCCAAGTGCACGCCGACTACGGAGCCGCGCCGCACACCGGCGTCCACCAGCCGCTGGGCCAGCCGGTCCGCACGGGCGTCCGCCTCGCCATAGGTCAGCTTCCGCGTCCCGGAGACCAGCGCGGTCCGGCCGGGATCCCGCGCCACCCGTGCCTCGAACAAATCGTGGATGCAGGGCATCCGGTCGCCGTCACCCTCGAACGGGCTCGCCGGCATCGTCCACCTCCTGCGTGGTCCGGTCGGTCACGGGGGACTCCTCGATGTCGGGTACGAGGCGGTCGATGTCACGCACCGGCTGGCTGGACAGGCCCCAGAGCGCGACGACCGACCCGCCGACGCCGGCGATCAGCAGCATGGCCGCCATGCCGCTGCCCGGCCCGGTCCCGAGCAGAGGCTGGAGCCGGCCGACCAGGCCGGTGCCGGTCGCCGCCTGCGGTTCGAAGAGGTGATCGGCGAGCGGCCCGGACAGCGCCATCGCCAGCGGCACCGACACCTGGGACACCGCTAGGACCGCGCCGAAGACCCGGCCCTGGCGGTCGGACGGCACCTTGGTCTGGATGATCGCCTGTTCGGTGCTGTTGACGATCGCCATGAGCACGGCGCCCACCACGACCGCCGCGCACCAGGCCCGCACGTCCCGGACCACGGCCACGGCGATCAGCGAACTCACGCACATGCCGAGGATCCCCAGCAGCATGGCGCGGATCCGCGACCTCGGCCCGCCCCAGACCCCGACCACCAGCCCGCCGAGGATCCCGCCGACGCCGATGCTGCTCAGCACCGCGGCCAGGGCGGCCGTGTCGTTGCCAGTCCGGGCCAGGATCATCGGTGGCAGCACCGAATAGCCGAAGACCATCACCAGGTTCACCGTGAACACGATCAGGATCAGCCCCCGCAGACTGGGCCGGGCGAACAGGAACCGCAGCCCGTCGAGCGAGTCGCCGATCAGCCGCCGGCGCGGCGCCCCGCCCGGCGCACGGCCGGGGCGTTCCTCGGCGAACCGGACCGACCAGATGGTGGCCAGCCCGGCCACGAAGCTGAGCAGGTCGGCCCAGAGGATCGCGGCGAGCCCGGACGTCCCGATCAGCACCCCGGCCAGCGCCGGCCCGCAGACCTCCGCCGTGCTCCGGGCGGTTCCGAGCAGGCCGTTGGCCCGCTGGAGGTGCGCTTTGCCGACGAGCAGCGGGACCGCCGACGACAGCGCGGGATACTGGAACGCGGCGGTCGCGCCGAGCAGGGTGGCGGCCAGATAGATCTGCCACAGCTCCAGATGTCCTACGAAGTAGACGACGGTGAGCCCGCCGACCACCACCAGGCCGCCCAGGTCGGCGAGCATCAACGCGGTCCGCTTGCGGCACCGGTCCACCAGCGCGCCGGCCGTGGGGCTCAGCAGCACCTGTGGCAGCACGCCGCAGAGCGCGAGCAGCACCACCTGGGTGGCCTGCTGACCGGCGGTCCAGGCCTGGATGACGAACGCGAACCGGAGCACGGAGTTGCCGACCAGGGTGATGAACTGACCGGACCAGATGATCGCGAACCGCTGCATGAGCAGAGCCTCCCCGGCCGGCTTATCGATGGGGCTTGCGCCGCTTGTCGTTGACGGCACCATTGCCGTCGAACCCGGCCAGCGCCGACGCGAGGTCGCTGAGCACGGGGTGGTCGTACAGCAGTCGGAGGGTGACCGCCCGGCCGGTACGCCGGCTGAGCCGGCCGGCGACCCGGCCGGCCGCGAGCGAGTGCCCGCCCAGCTCGAAGAAGTCGTCGTCCGCCGCGACCTCGCCGGTCCGGAAGCCGAGCACCGCACTCCACACGTCGGCGACGAGCGTCTGCCAGTGGCCGGCCGGGGAGACCCCGCCGGCCGTGACGACAAGCGCCGCGCGGTCGAGCTTTCCCTGCGCCGTCACCGGGAGTCGGTCGACCGGAACCAGCCGGGCGGGCACCAGATGACGCGGGAGGCGGTCGTGCAGCGCGGCGCGCAACTCAGCGGCCGTGGGACTCGCCGCCCCGGCGGGCACGTAGCAGGCGACCAGGACGGGCTCGCCCCCTCGGTTCGGCACGACCGTCACCCCGGCGCCGGCCACGCCGGGCACCGCACCGATGGCCGCCGCGACCTCACCCGGTTCGATGCGGTGGCCGCGCAGCTGGATCTGGGCGTCGCTCCGGCCGAGATACACCAGCTCTCCGTCGGCTTCGCGGCGGGCCAGATCGCCGGTGCGGTACCAGATCCCGGGTTCGGCGCCCGGGCCGGGCCGGAACCGCCGGCCGGTCAGCTCGGGCCGGCCGAGATACCCGGCGGCCACGCCGCCACCGGCGACGTGCATCTCCCCCACCTCGCCGGGAGGCGTCTCCGCACCGTCGGGGTTGCGGACGGTGACCCGGAGGTGGGGCAGGGGCCGACCGATCGGCGTGCCCGGGCCCCGGAACGCGGCGATCCGCTCGGCGTCGAGCGGCCGGGCGGTGACGTGGACCGTGGTCTCGGTGATGCCGTACATGTTGACCAGTCGCGCCCGCGGCGCGACACCGAGCTCGAGCCAGGTCCGTGCGACGTTCAGGTCCATCGCTTCCCCGCCGAGGACGACCTCACGGAGGTGCGGCAATGCCGTCCGGTCGGCCCGGACCGCCTGCACCAGGTTCGCGAAGACCGACGGTACGAGGCTGAGCAGAGTGACCCGCTGCCCCGCGAGCAGCCGGCCGAGGCTCTCCCCGTCGGTGCGCGCCTCGGCGGGCACGAAGACGCACCGCCCGCCCGCCGCCAGCACCCGCCAGATCTCCCAGACGCTGAAGTCGAAGCAGTAGGAGTGGAACACCGTGCCCACGTCCTGCGGCCCGGCCGGCATGACCTCCGCGGCCGCGGTGAAGAGCGCCCGCAGATTGGCGTGGCGGACCAGGACCCCCTTGGGCTCGCCGGTCGAGCCCGAGGTGTAGATCACGTAGGCGAGGCCACCGGGCAGTTCGCGCTCGCCGGGCGGCGACTCCCCAGGCGCCACGGCGAATCCGTCGTCCGGGCCGTCGACCACCAGGTGGCCGGTTCCCGCGTCACGAGCGAGGTAGCTGCGGCGGCTTTCCGGATAGTCCGGGTCGATCGGCACGTACGCGCAGCCCCGCAGCCAGATGCCGAGGATGCCGGCCACGACCCGCCGGCCGCGGGTCACCGACAGGCCGACCAACGAACCGGGTTCCACGCCCGCACGGTCGAGCCGGTCGGCCAGCCTGGCGGCCGCCGAGGCCAACTGTCGGTAGGTCCACGGCCCCTCGTCGTCCAGAATGGCCACCGCCGCCGGGCGCAGTGCGGCCTGCCAGAGGAATGCCGCCAGCGGTTCGACCGGCACGCTAGCCACAAGCATTCCTCAGGCCGGCCGGACCGACCACACAGAGATCGCCGAGTATCCGATAACGCATTTCTGGGATCCCCCCGTGTCGGGACGCCAATCTGCGGACAAACAGTGACGGTACATCCGTGAGCCCCCGCAAGACATACTCGAAATTGCTCTGTTAGTAGCGTCGAAATCACTTGCTCCCTAATTATTTCGCCTTGACGCACCGACCTTGAGCTGGACTTTCGCGGCCCGGCGGGTGCCCGGCGGAGGCGGCCACACAGAAGGCGCGCATTGTGTGGCAGCCGCCTCTGGCCTATTTTCGGCAAACAGGCATTCCTGCCGATGACATCGATGGGAGGTGAAGAAATGTTGACTTATGCTCGGGCGCTCAGCCGGCGCCTCCGTCGTTCCCGGGTCAGTGGGGCGTACCTGTACATCCCGGAGATCTGCATCCGGCCCTAGCACCGGCCCATCGTTCCCGTCGGCCGCGTTCCCCCTCCCGGGAGCGCGGCCGCCCGCCATTCGCCCGGTAAGGAGGAGCGGCGTGACAGCCCAGTACATACCCGGCCCTCGCGGCCGGTGGTTCGTCGGTGACGTCATCAACTACGAGCGGGACCGCATCGGCTGGCTGCGGGAGAACCGCTCCCGGTACGGCGACGTGGTGCGGCTGGGGCCGCGGACCATCGCCGTCCACGACGTGGCGGCCGCCCACCGGATCCTCGCCGCCACCAACGACAGCTTCCTGATCGATGCCGGCTTCCGCGGTGACGCCCGCGAACAGGCGGCCCTGCAGGCACACGTCGAGGACTGGATGCGGGTCCGGCGCGAGGTGTGGCGCTCCGTCGGGGACCGCGTCACCCACCTGCACCTGACCCGCTTCCTGAACGCCATGTCCGGGGAGGTACGCAGGCACGCCGGTCGCCCGATCGACGTGCTGAGCACGGCGCGCGGGATCCTCGGCCGGGCCATCGTCGACTTCTGCGTGGGCGGCGCCACCCCGGAAGCGATCCGCAACGAGCTGTACGAGTCCGCGGACGGGCTGTTCCAGACCGCCCTGCACGCGCTGGTCAATGGCGAGGGCAGGGTGCCATGGCTGCCCCGGCCCGCCGCTCGCGCCGCCACGGTGGCCAACGGAAGACTTCTCGCCCAGCTCGCCGGCGTCGTCGAGCAACGGACCCGTGCGGCAGCGCCGGGCAGTCCCCGCGACCTGCTGGATGCGCTGATCGCCGACCGGCAGGGCCCGGGGCCGGGCCGGGTGGTGTCGATCCTGCGGACCATCATGTTCGCCTCGCACGGTGTGCCGGGCACGGCGATGGCCTGGGTGGCCCTGCTGCTGGCCGCCCACCCGTCCGTCACAGACCGCATCGCGGAGGAGGCGGCCGGCCTGCGTACGGACGACCCGACTTCCGCCCGCGCCCTGCCGTACACCACCGCCGTCATTCGCGAGGTGCTGCGGCTGTATCCGCCCCAGTGGCTGTTGACGCGTACCACCACGCGACCCACGGACATCCTCGGCCACCGGGTGCCGGCGGGCTGCGAGATTCTGATCTGTCCGTACCTGATTCACCGGGACCGGCGCTGGTGGGAGGAGCCGGAGACGTTCTCCCCGGACCGCTGGCTACGGCCCGGCCAGCCGCACGCCCGCCACGCGTACCTGCCCTTCGGATCCGGGACGCGTTTCTGTCCCGGCTCGCATCTCGCCATGGTGCAGCTCGTCGCGATGACCGCCGTCCTGGCCCGCGACTACGCGCTCGATCTGCCCCCGGTGGAGAGCATCGAAGCAAGCTGCGCCGGGCTGCTGGCCCCGGCCCGGCTGCCGGGCCGCTGGACGGCGGCGTAGCCGGGCCCCGGGGTCGCCGGCCGGCCGATCCCTCGCCGGCGCACGCAACAGGAAGGGCGCCGCCCGAATGTTTCCGGCAGGATGGACGGCACCGGGTCCGGCGCCCGCCGCACCGAGACGGGAAATAGGATCGAAGATTCCCCGGGCTCCTCTCTCGACACAGATGAGGGTGTTTATATGGGGAACTTGATAGCGATGAGCATCAATGTCGTTTTAGTGATGTAACTGATATTCGAAAGCGGAATTCGGCCGATCGGCGACCTGGCCGCCGACGCGGGTCCGACGTGGTCGCCCGGGCCGCGTGGAGTCAGAGCAACGGCCGAACCATCCACAAAAGATCTTCAGATCCACGCTGAGCTGGCAATTTGCGAAGAAGACGCAGGCCAGGCGGCCGAACACCTGATCGAAGGGTCTCGACGCGTGAACGCGACCTGATCTACCATCGCTGAGCAGCGATTTTCGCTGCGGTCCACTAAGCCTACGCGGGGAGGCGATTGGTGTGAGTGGGTCCGCCCGGTCGTGCGATGCACCACCGGACCTACCGGCCGGTCGATCGGATGCCACCGGATCTGTGCGCCGGAATGCCAACTCAGCGGCGTTTCCCGACGACCAGGTATCACGGCGGCGCCCCGGGAATCAATAAAAGAACGTCACCGGAACGGCCCCCCATGCTGCGGGACTGGGCCGTTCGCACTATGCCAATCCACGGGGGAGGGCAGTAGACATCCTGCAATTCGACATGCATCCGAGCGGCCGTCCGATGTCCGACGCGGAGCGGGGGGCGACGCTGGACGCGCCGGGCTTCGGACAAGTGTTCACCGACCACATGATCACCCTGCACTGGGACGCCGGGCCCGGATGGCACGACGGGCGACTGGAGGAGTTCCATGCCCTCGCCCTGCCGCCGTCCGCGTCCGTCTTCCACTATGGACAGGAAATCTTCGAGGGGATGAAGGCGTACCGCCGGCCGGGCGGGACGATCGCGCTGTTCCGCCCGGAGCGCAATGCCGCCCGGTTCAACGCATCCGCCCGTCGGCTGGCGATGCCGGAGCTCCCGGTCGAGACCTTCGTGAGCGCCATCGAGCTACTGGTCCGGCAGGACCGCGACTGGGTGCCGCACGGCGAAGGCACGAGCCTGTACCTCCGGCCGTTCATGATCGCTACCCAGCCGACGCTGGGCTTCACCCTGCCGTCCCGCAGCTATCTGTTCTGCGTGATAGCCAGCCCGGCGGCCGCTTACTTCAGCACCCGGACCGGCCCGTCGGCACTGACGGTGTGGCTGTCGGAGGAGTACACCCGCGCCGCGCCCGGCGGCACCGGAGCCGCGAAGGCCGGCGGCAACTACGCAGCCGCCTTCCTCGCCCAGCGGCAGGCCGTGGAGCAGGGCTGTGACCAGGTGGTCTGGCTCGATGCGGCCGAGCACCGGTGGGTCGAGGAGATGGGCGGAATGAACCTCTGCTTCGTCCGGCAGGCGGCGGACGGCGGCTCCCCCACGCTCGTGACCCCGGCGCTGACCGGCACGCTCCTGCCGGGGGTGACGCGGGATTCGCTGCTCGAGCTGGCCGGGGGGCTCGGCCTCGGCCGCACCGAGGAGCGGATCTCCGTGGAGCAGTGGCGCAATGAGTGCGAGGCCGGCCTGATCACCGAGGTTTTCGCCTGCGGAACGGCGGCGGCCATCGCGCCGGTCGGCCACGTGCGCGGGGCGCATGACGCATGGCCGATCGGCGACGGTCGCCCCGGCCCGGTCACCATGCGCCTGCGGGACGAACTGCTCGGCATCCAGTACGGCCGCATCCCCGACGATCGGCAGTGGACGCGCGCCGTGTGCTGACCGCCGATCCACCAATTCGACAATTGTCTATTCAGGCGTCCCATCCGGCCACCGTGCGGGCGGGGCCGAGCTGTCCGCCCCGACGCCGGGCACCTTCAACGCTGTGCATCCCCGACGCATTGGTCCTTGCGTCGCTCGACCTTCCGCGAACACCTGATTTCAGGAGTTGCCGAATGACTGCACAGGGCGGCTTGCCGGAGGTCATCCGCCTGCGGCTGATGATCCTCGCCGCGCTCCTGGCGGTGCAGGTCAGCGCGATCCTGGCCGCGCCCATGCCGGCGCGGCAGCTGACCGGCTGCCTGGCCACGGTCATCGCCCTGGCGGTGCTGCAGACCCTGCTCTTCCTGCGGGCGGCTCGGAGTTCGGGGTGGCTGCGCATGGGAGTGCTCGCCCTCCAGGGGCTCGCCACCTATCTGCCGCTGGTGACCGGCGCCACCTGGCCCGGGATGGGCGGATTCCTCGCGGCGTCCGTGCTGCTCGTGGTGCCCGGCCCGGCCGCCTGGGCGCTGTTCGGAGCGGTCGTCGTGAGCCTGTTCGCCGCCGCAACCGCGCTCGGGCTCGGCCTCCGGAGCGCGGGCGTGACAGCGGTCGCCAGCCTGGCCATCGGCCTGACCATGTTCGGCTCGTACCGCCTGACCGACGTGCTCAGACAGGCGCACGGCCGGCACGTCGAACAGGCGCAGCTGGCCGTGGTCCAGGAACGGCTCCGCTTCGCCCGCGACCTGCACGATCTCCTCGGTTACAGCCTGGCCGCGATCACGCTCAGAGCCGAGCTGGCCCGGCGGCTGATGAGCAGCGATCCCGCCTCGGCGGGCAACCACCTGCGGGACGTGGTCGCCATCGCCCGAGAGGCCGGCGCCGACGTACGGCAGGTGGCCGACGGCTACCGCAACATCTCGCTGGCGCAGGAGGTGGCGTCCACGGCCGCACTGCTCGCCGACGCCGACGTCGCGGTGCACGTCGAGATGAACTGCGGAATACTGCCCGACAAGGTCGACAGCGCCCTGGCCATGATCCTCCGTGAGCTGATCACGAATGTCCTCCGGCACAGCAGCGCGCGGAGCTGCTGGATCACCGCGGAGCAGACCGAGGAGCACGTCACACTGTCGGTGGCCAATGACGGAGTGCCGCAGACCGCCGCCACCCACCGCGACGGTGGCGGACTCGAAAACCTCGCCTTCCGGCTGAAAGCGGTCGGCGGCACTCTGAGCGCAATGGTGCGCGACAACGGATGGTTCCATGTGCTCGCGACGATCACCAGCGGAGCTGACGCGCCCGTGGGTGTCCGGTAGAACCGCTCCGGACGCACCTCATCGCCCTCGGCGCCTGCCGGAAAGGTCCCACGGAGGGGAGTTGCCATGCTGCGGATCCTGCTGGCCGAGGATGTCGCCATGGTTCGCGGGGCACTGGTGGCCCTCATCGAACTGGAGCAGGATCTGCAGGTCGTGGCGGCCGTCAAGAACGGCGCGGACATCGTTCCCACGGCGCTGACCTGCCGGCCCGATGTCGCGGTGCTCGACGTCGGCCTGCCGGGCCTGGACGGCCTGTCGGCGGCAGCCCAGCTCAGGACCGAGCTGCCTAGATGCCGCACCCTCATCCTCACCAACCTGGGCCGCTCCGGAACGGTCAGCCGGGCGCTGACTGCCCGGGTGTCCGGCTTCCTGCTCAAGGACTCTCCGCCGGAGGAGCTGGCCAACGCCATCCGCACCATCGCTGGAGGCCGCCGGGTGATCGACCCGCAGCTGGCCCTCTCCGCGTGGGACTGCGGTGAGAACCCGCTGTCGACCCGGGAACACGAGGTCCTGCGGCTGACGGCCCAGGGTGCCGATCCGAAGGAGATCGCCCGCTCCCTGTACCTGTCCGTCGGGACCGTCCGGAACTATCTCACGACGGTCGTGACCAAGCTGCACGCCCGCAACCGCGTCGACGCGGTCAAGATGGCCTACGACTCGGGCTGGCTGCCGTAGCGGGTGCCTCTCGGTGATCATGAGTTGCCGTTTCTGTGAGCAAGGTCCGAGATGGAGCGGAGCGCTCTCGGCCCGCATGTTGGTCGTAAGTCAGCGACTGCCGGAGGCGGCCCATGAGGAAGCAGTATTACGAGTACCGGCACGTCGTCGGTTTCGAGGAGACCAACCTCGTCGGCAACGTCTACTCCGTGAACTACGTGCGCTGGCAGGGCCGGTGCCGCGAGATGTTCCTGCTTGAGCACGCTCCGAGCGTGCTCGACGAGCTGAACGGCGATCTGGAGCTGTGCACTGTCGAGTCCGAGGACGAACAGCTGGGCGAGATCTCCGCGTTCGACGAGGTGTCGATCAGGATGCGGCTGGAGCACCTGTCGCCGACCCAGATCGGCTTCGCCTTCGACTTCGTCCGCGTGGGCGGAAGCGGGGAGGAACTGATCGCCCGGAGTCGTCAGCGGATGGCCTGCATGCGCGGCACCGACGGCGCCGCCACCACCCCGGCCCGGGTGCCACCGCAGCTCGGATCGGCGCTGAGGGCCTACGCGGTCGCCCCCGCCCCGTCGGCCGCGGGCTGCGGCTCCGGAGGCCGGGCATGAGCCTGGTCCGGACCGGCCCCCGGTCCTACCCCGGGCCACCGCCGTGGGCGACTCCCGGACTGCTGCGCAAGCTGTGGGGTGACCGGCTGCGGCTGCTGTCCGACGCGGCGGACGAGTACGGCGACGTGGTCCGCTTCGCGATGGGTCCCAAGACCCTCTACTTCTTCAACCACCCGGACCACGCCCGGCACGTCCTCACCGACAACGCCGCGAACTACCACAAAGGGCTGGGCCTGGCCGAGGCCCGGCGGCGGATCCTCGGCGACGGCCTGCTCACCAGCGAGGGCGAGACGTGGCGGGGTCAGCGCCGGGTCATCTCCCCGGCGTTCCGCCGGGAGCGCATCGCGGGCTTCGCCGGGGTGGTTGCCGAGGCGGGTGTCAAGCTGACCGGGCGCCTGGAGGCCCGGACCGGCGACGTCGTCGATCTGGCCGGGGAGATGACGGCGCTCACCATGGACGTCCTCGGCCGGACGCTGCTCGACGCCGACCTGAGCCCGCTGAGCTTCCTGGGATCCGCGTTCGAAACCGCGCAGGAACAGGCGATGTTCGAGATGGTCACGCTCGGCGCGCTACCGCTGTGGTTGCCCCTGCCCCGCCACCGGCGTTTCCGCGCCGCGCGGCGGCAAATCGAGGACGCGGTACGGACGCTCGTCAGCACCCGTGAACGGGGCGCTGGCACGGAAGGGTCCGATCTGATGGCGATGCTGCTGCGCGCCGCCGACAGCGAGCCGAGCGCCGGCGCCCGCTGGAACCTCCTGCGCGATCAGATCGTCACGATGCTCCTCGCCGGGCACGAGACCACGGCGAGCACTCTCTCCTGGGCCTGGTACCTGCTCAGCCAGCACCCGGAAGCGGCCGAGCGGATGCGTGCCGAGGCCGTCGCGGCGCTCGGCGACCGCACGCCCGGGCACGCCGACCTGACCGGCCTGCCGTACACCACGATGGTCATCCAGGAGACGATGCGGCTCTACCCCGCGGTCTGGGGACTACCGAGACGTGCCCTGGCCACCGACGAGATCGGCGGATACCCGGTCCCGGCCGGCGCGGACGTCATGATCAGCCCGTACACGCTGCACCGGCACCGCGACTTCTGGACCGAACCGGACCAGTTCCGGCCGGAGCGATTCGCGGCCGACGCCCCGCCCGTCGCGCACCGTTACGCCTACATCCCGTTCGGGGCCGGCCCACGGGTCTGCGTCGGAAGCCACCTCGGGATGCTCGAGGCCACCCTGATCGCGGCCATGGTCGCGCGCCGCTTCCGGTTCGAGTTCGCGGGACCGGCCGAGCCGGTGCCGGAGGCCATGTTGTCCCTCCGGGTGCGGGGCGGCCTGCCGGTCCGGGTGCTTGCGGCCTGACCGCCGGGGCCGCCGGTCACGAAGCCAGCCAGGCCGACTCGGCGTCCAGGTCCCCGGTCAGGATCGCCTGGTGGAGTCGCCGCAGCCGCGGGCCCGGCTCCACCCCCAGTTCCTCCCGGAGCACGCTGCGCGCCTGCCGGAACGCCTCCAGCGCGTAACCGGCCCGGCCGGAGCGGTAGAGGGCGGTCATCAGCTGGGCCCGGAAGTTCTCGTTCATCGGGTTTCTCTCCACCAGCATCGTCAGCTCCTCCAGCAGGTCAGCGTGGCGGCGGAGCGCCAGGTCGGCGTCGATCCGGCGTTCCAGCGCGCCGAGCCGCGTCTCCTCGAGCGCCGCCACCTCCGCCCGGAGGACCCGCCCGGCCGGCACGTCCACCATGGCCGGCCCGTGCCAGAGCGCCAGCGCGCCGCCCAGCAGTTCGGCGGTGGCCGCCGGGTCCCCCGCCTCCGCCGCCCGGCGCCCGGAACGCACCAGAAGCTGGAACTCCGCCACGTCGGTGTCACACAGCAGCGCGTTGAACTGGTAGCCGGCATACTTGGTCTCGAGCAGCCGCCGCGCCCACTCGCGGTCCCCGGCGGCCGCCCCCAGCCGGGCCCGCAGCTGCAGGACGTAGGTCTGCAGGGTAGTGGCGAAGCTGCGGGGCGGCTCGTCGCCCCAGAGTTCCTCGACCAGCGTCTGCGTGGTGACCACCCGGCCGGCGTGCAGCGCGAGCAGCGCGAGCAGCTGGCGCTGTTTGGGCGCGCTCGGCATCACGGGCTTGCCTAGCAGGTGGGCGGACACCGGGCCGAGCAACCGCAGGGTCACGTTTCCGTGTTCCTCGTCCATCTCGCAGCTCCAATCGCTCGCGCGGCGGGTTTGCCGTTCAGAGCATGCGTCGAGTAGCACCCGGCACTCCAGAGATCTGGTCACGACCCGGACGGTGAGAAATTCATGCCGCGGGCATGACATCGCGAGATTCGCTTGATCGCAGGCTCGGACCTCCGGACCGGGCCACCCGGCGGACAGCAACCGGGAGGTGGCCGCCCGCAAAGGCCGCCCGCCACGATGGTCGGGTGACCGTCGGCGACAATCACAGAAGGTGGACAAATGCCAACTGTCTTCGGATCGGTGCGCAGGCTCGTACTCTCGCCTCAGCTCGCCGACGTGACTTTCGCCAAGCGGGGCTTCCCGGCCGGGCCGTCCCCCGCCGTGCGGCACCTGGAGGCCGTTCCCCAGGCGGTGATCTGCGGGTTCGAGTGGGGAATCGATGCCCGTGACCAGTGGGAGGTCGAGCGCCGCCTGGAGCTGGTGGAGGCGGAACTGCGCGGATTCGCCTACGAGGGGGCGACGATGGCCTGTACCGTTCTCGACGCGATGGGCCGCGGTCACCGGACCCGTGATCTGCTGCTCGGGCCGGGGAGCCGGCACATCTTCCTCGCGTACATCGGCATCGGTTTCGCGATGGCCCGGCTGCCGCGGCCATTGTGGAAGAAAGTGGTCCCCGACCTCGACGGCGATCCCTATCACCCGACCATGAGCTGGCTGGCGGTCGACGGGTACGGCTTCGACCGCGCCTACTTCGACACGCCGCGCTGGGTCACCGAGCAGAAACTGCCCGAGCCGTACGGCTGGGAAGGCGCGCCCGACTACTTCCTCCGCGCGGTCGACCAGGGCATCGGCCGGGCGCTGTGGTTCATCTGCGGGGGTCAGGCGCCCGACGTCGCAGCCGCGGTACGCCGCTTCGCCGCCCACCGCCAGCCGGACCTGTGGAGTGGCGTGGGTCTGGCCGCCACCTTTGCCGGTGGGAGCGACCCGGACGGCCTGGCCGTGCTGCGGCGGGCCGCCGGTGAGGAGCAGGCGCAACTGGGCCTGGGCTCGATCTTCGCCGTGAAGGCCCGCTCGTACGCCGGCCTGGTGCCGGACTACACCACCACCGCCTGCCTGGCCCTCACCGACCTGGACATCGACAAGGCGATCGCCCTCGCCGACGCCACCGCCGTCCATGAGTCGGGGGCCGAGCCCGCGTACGAGTTGTGGCGGCAACGGATCAGCGCCCATTTCGTAGATGCCTGACCGCCGGGGTCTCAGCGCATCCCCCGGGGTGACAGGGGGCCGGTGAACCGGCCCGACATGGCGACGTGAAGGCCGTTCGTCAGGACACCGGAATCGGGGTGTCGGCCAGCGCGGCGGCCACCGCGTCCAGATCGGCCGAGATCGTGAACACCGCGCCGGGCCGGGCCGCGCCCGCCGGCGCGGCCGGCAGGTTCGCCCCGGTCACCCAGGCGACCACCGTCTCGCGGGCCTCGAGCAGGCCGCCCGCGACGGCCCGGCGCAGGCCGGCGAGGGCCGCCGCGCCGGCAGGTTCGCTCGCGATTCCCGCCACGCCGGCCAGCAGGCCTGCCGCGTCGAGGATCTCGGCGTCGCTGACCGTGACGAAGTCTCCGCGGGCGGCCCGTACCTCGTCGAGGGTCCAGTCCCCGAGCATCGGCTGCGGCACCTCGATGCCGTCGGCCACCGTGCCCGGCCAGTGGGCCGGTGCCGGGTTGCCGTGCCACCTCGCGGCGAGCGGCGCACAGTTCTGAGCCTGCACCGCGATGATCCGGGGTACCCGTGCCAGCGCCCCGCAGGCGACGAGCTCCCGGAAACCCTTTGCCGCGCCGATCAGCGTCACCCCGTCGCCCACCGGCAGCACCACCGCCTCCGGCGCGCGCCCACCGAGCTGCTCCCAGACCTCGAACGAGGTTGTCTTCTTCGCCTCGACGGTCAGCGGATTGAGCCCGGTGCAGCGGTCCAGCCAGGCGAACCGGGCCGCGGCCTGCCGGGACAACTCGAACGCGGCACGGTAACCCTCACGGACCCTGAAGACGTGCCCTCCCCGCGCGACCATCAGGTCCACTTTGGCGGGTGCGCAGTCGTCCGGGACGAAGATGACGACAGCCAGGCCCGCGGCCGCGCCGCCGATAGCCGTCGACAGGGCCGCGTTGCCGGTCGACGCCGTCGAGACGACCCTGACACCGGTGCGCAGCCCTTCGTCGATCACGAGAGCCGTAGCCCGGTCCTTGTTCGACGCGCTCGGCCCGGTCGTCTCGTCCTTGAGCCACAGCCCCGGCAGCTCGAGCATCTGCCGAAGCGCCCGCGGGGCGCGCAAGGGCGTGCCACCCACCAGCAGCGGATATCTTGTGGGCTCGTCCGGCCGTGGCAGCAGAGCCTGATAGCGCCACATGCCGGCTCCGTTGCCGGGGCCGGGCAGCAGAGATCTCGCGTAGTCGTAGGTGTATGTCTCATGTCCGTGGTCGCCGCGCTCCAGCCGAGCCTCGCCCACCGGTACCCTCCCAGCGCCTCAGTCCTCGAGAAAACCCGGCACCACGACGGTGCGGGGATCGTTCGCCGCGCGCTCCAGCACGACGGCGCCGACGGCGATGTCGAGGATGCCGAGTCCGAACGGCGAGAACACCACCGGCTCCTGCTCCCCCGGCGCACACCGGCCGGTCAGGACGTCGGCGAGGGTCCCCGTGACGAACTCGCGCCCGCCGGACAACTCCTCGGCCAGGTGGGGGGAGGTCCGCGCGCGGAGACAGTGGTCCACGTCGTCGACGATGTTCTGCGCGGCCAGCAGCGTGCGCGGGTGGATGTCGCGCAGGGAGATGTTGAGGACGGTCTGTCCGGCCCGGAACCGCAACGTCTCCGGCAGATAGGGCTGGCCCGCGGTGGTGGCCAGGACGACCACGTCGCAACCGAGCGCGGCCTCCAGCTCGCCGGCAACGCCGCGCCCGGGCCAGTGCTTCTCCGCGTCGCTGACGAACCGCTGAGACCGCTCGGTCACCAGATCGTGGCAGACGAACCGGGTCACCGGCAGCGCCGTGTGGTGCAGGTAGGCGGCGATCGTCGCGGCGATCACACCCGTGCCGACGAAGCCGAGGCTGACAGGTCCGCCGCGCGGCCGGAGGGTGCGCACCGCCAGCGCGGCCGAGGCGGCAGTCCGCGCGGCGCTGATATGCGCCGACTCGAGGCAGGCGACGGGCCGGCCGGTGCGGTCGTCGTTGAGCAGCAGCACCGCCGACGCCCGGGGCAGGCCGAGCTCGTGGTTGCCGGGGAAGCTGCTGATCCACTTGATGCCCGGCATCCCGGCCTCGCCGCCCAGGTAGGCGGGCAGGGCGATGATGCGGTTGGCCGGCCGGTCCGGGAAGCGCAGGAAATGGCTCGGCGGATTGACGGTGTCACCCTTGTCGTGGGCAAGGTACGCCTGCTCGACCGCGGCCAGGACGGCGTCCCGGGAGCCGCCGAGCACGTCGGCGGCGACCGCGTGCGGTACGACCTGAAACATTCGGACTCCTCACCAGCGCGCCAGGACCGAGTCGATGCCCGGGAAGTGCTCCTTCACCCACTTCTCCGAGTAGACGGTGTCGACGTAGCGCTCGCCGTTGTCCGGCGAGATGGCCACCACAGGCTTGTCGTTGCGGAACGTGGGTGCCAGCCGGCGGACCGCGGCGAGCACCGTGCCGGTGGAACCGCCGACCAGCAGCCCGCACCGGCGCGCCATCATGTGACACGCCGCGACGGTCTCGACCTCGGGCACGACGACCCGTTCGAAATCACCGTCGTCGACCAGCAACCCCGGGCGGAGGCTCGCGCCCAGACCGGGAATGAGGCGTGGGGCGCCGCGGCCCCCGAACAGGATCGAGCCTTCGGCGTCGACGGCGATGACGCGGGTGGCCGGGCGGTTCTCGCGGAAGAACTCCCGGCAGCCCATGAGCGTTCCGGAGGTACTCACCCCCACCACCACGGCGCCGACCTCGGGCAGTTCCCGGAGGATGCTGCGCGCGGTGTAGCGGTAGTGAGCGGAGCTGTTGGCTCGGTTGGCGTACTGGTTGGGCCAGAACAGCTTCCGGTCCTGCCGAAGCTGGGACCGGATGTAGTCGATCCGGGTCTGCAGGAAGCCGCCGTTGGGATCCCGATCCTGGACCACCACGACAGTGGTGCCCTGGGCCCGCATCGTGGAGATGGCGGCGGCGTTGGTGTTCGGATCGGCGACGATGGTGAGGCTGATCCCCCGGGTGGCGCACAGGGTGCCGAGCGCGATGCCGAGGTTCCCCGAGGAGGATTCGATCAGGCGGTCGCCGGAGCCGATGCCGAACCTGGTCATCAGGTCCTCGATCAGCGCGACGGCGGTCTTCAGCTTGATCGAGCCGGCGGGGTTCAGGCCTTCCAGCTTGAGGATCAGATCGACACCGGGGATGAACCCGCCCATGTCCAGGAAGATGTCGTCGGTGACTATCTCGTAGGTCGCGTCATAGATCATCGCGCCTCAGCCATTGTCGGCGCGGACGAGGCTGGCCGGGCGCATGTCCGTCCAGTGCTCCTCGATGTAGGCGAGGCAGACGGCGCGGGATTCGTCGTCGAGCACGACGGTCCAGCCGTCGGGGCAGGCGATGGCGACGGGCCACAGGGAGTACTGGGCTTCGCCGTTCACCAGGACCTGATAGCGAGCATCGGCGTCTTCGAACGGGTTGGTCACGAGTACCCTCATTTCGTTGTCGCGTGCCGGACATCCGCACCGAGCGTGCGTGCTACCGGTGGGATCGGGCATCTTGCTCGTTGCCGGCGGCTCACCGGCTCGCCCCGGCCCCGGCGACCAGCGCGTCGATCCGGTCGGCCAGGTCCTTGAGCACGGGCGATTCGACAAGTACGCGGACGGAGAACTGGACGTTCCAGTTGCGCCGGGCGGAGAGGACCAGCCTGGTGGCGAGCATCGAGTCACCGCCGAGGTCGAAGAAGTTGTCGGACCGCCCGACGTCGTCGACCTGCAGGATCTCGGTCCACAGTCCGGCGAGGGCGAGTTCGGTCTCGGTGACGAGGTCGGCGTGCATGTCCCTACCCCTCATGTCCCAGGCCGGCGGCCGCCGGGAGGGCCTGCTCGTGCAGGAAGTCGACGATCGCGGCCCGCGCCTCCGCGTTGACGGCCAGCTCCGGCCGGTCGCAGGAGACGCGCACGGTGCGGAGGCCGGTGGCGCCCAGCCAGCCGGCGTCGACCGGGTGACCTCGGGAGATCACCTGCAGGACCGGCCCACGCGGAGGGCGCAGCTCGTCGTGGTGAGCCGCCACGAGAAAGGTGAGCCACTCGACGTAGACGCCGACCAGGCTCTCCACCGGGCCGGTGACGTCGGCCCCGGTGAAACCGTAGGACGCCAGCGCCAGTTCAGCGCGCCGGCGCAGATCCACACCGATGCGCTCGACCAGGACCTCCGGGGTGGCGAGCAGTCGCTCGACGTCGAGCAGCGGTGGCCGCTCCGCGGACACCGCCTGGCCCTCGACCTGACCGACGACCTCTCGATATTCGCGCAGGAACTCGGCGGGTGGTGTCCGCTGAGGATCGAGCAGCACGATGGGCACCGGCCGATCCGGACCGGCGAGAAGCCCGGCCATGGCGACGGCCAGGGGCGCGGTGGCGCAGTAGGCAATGATGGCGAGAGGTCGACCCAGCGGCTGCCGGGCGCTGAGCTCACCGGCGTACGCGGGAGTCGTGAGCGCCACCGGCATCGGCGACGTCAGCCCCTCCGTACAGGTGAATCCGTGCCGGTCGAGCTGCATCTCGCTGACGTGGGCTTCGGGCCGGCGCCCCGGAAAGTCCAGGACGAGCACAGGGTTCTCGTTCAAGGGCTCATCGCTCCTCTGCGTCGACGGTGACTGCCGGTCGGCGGGCCGGGCCCAGCAGCCGCGCGACAGCGGCTCGATCGGCCTTGCCGCTCGACTTGCGGGGCAGTGCCGGCAGCACCGAGATGGACGGGGGCACCGAGAACCATGGGAGCTCGTCGCGGAGGGCGGCCAGCGAGGTGACAGCATCGAACCGCTCGCCGGCCGCGACCGTCACGGCGGCCCGCAGCTGCCGGGATCCGGCGCCCAGGTTGACCGGGACGCAGACGGCTTCCGCCACCCCCGGCAGCTTGCCGAGGCAGGCCTCGACCTCGAGCGGGTTGACCCGGAAGCCCCGGATCTTGACCTCGTCGTCGATGCGGCCGAGGAAGTGCAGCACCCCGTTCTCGACGCTCGCCAGGTCACCGGTCCGGAAGGCCCGGGTGTGCCCGTACGCGGTCGGCGGCACCTGCACGTAGCGCTGCGCGGTCAGCTCCGGCTGGTTCAGGTAGCCGAGGGAGACGGGCAACCCGGCCACGAGCAGCTCGCCGACCGGCCGGCCATCGGGCTCGGTGGTGTCCAGCAGGACCTCGCAGCCCGGCAGCGGCAGGCCGATCGGTGCCAGCGAGGGCCAGGCCCCGCTCGGCCCGTCGAGGGTTTGCACCGACACCGTGTGCGATTCGCTCTGGCCGTAGTGGTTGTTGAGACGGCAGTTCGCCAGGCGGCCGAAGAACTCTTTGATCGCCGGTGTGCAGAGGAGCTGTTCACCGGCGGTGTTGATCTCTCGGAGGGTGAGATCCTCCAGCGAGGCGGCCGCCGACGCCGCGGTGGCCAGCATGTGCAGCGCCACGCAGGGCGTGAAGAGCCGCTCGATCCGCTCGTGCGCGAGCCAGTCCAGCAACTCGATCGGGTCCTGCCGCAGCTCCTCGGGCATGATGACGAGCGTTCCGCCCCCGCAGAGCGTGCTGAGCACCTCCTGGAACCAGATGTCGAAGTTCATCGGCGCGAACTGTGCCGTCCGCAGGTCCGGACGGGACGAGTGCTGCCGCTGCCAGTACGCCATGTTGTCGATACAGCTGTGCGGGACCGCCACCCCTTTGGGATTCCCGGTCGACCCCGACGTGTAGATGACGTAGAGGGGCGCCTCCGGCGTGCAGGCGGCGAAGGTCAGACCGGACCCGACCGTCCGCTCGATCCCGCTCCACTCCGGAATCATGATCCGTCTCGGCCCCGGCACGTCGTGCTCCGGCCCTGCCTGCAGGAGCAGCTTGGCTCCGCTTTCGGCGAGCATGTAGGCGAGCCGTTTGTGTGGGAAGTTGCTGTCGAGCGGCAGGTACGTGGCGCCCGCACCGATGACCGCCCAGGCCGCAGCCACGAGTGCGGCGCCGCGCGGCCCGGTGACGGCGACAGTGTCACCCGGCACGATGCCCGCCTCCCGGAGCACCGCGGAGATGCCGGCGATCCAGTCGGCCAGCTCGCGATAGGTCAGCCGGTGTTCCGAGTCGGTGACGGCGAGCGCGTCCGGCCGGAGTCCGGCCGAGCGCTCGAACTCCCCGAGGACGCAGGGCGGCTGAGCCGGCCCTCCCCACAACCCGGTCTCGATGATCATCGCTGCGCGCTCCCCTCGGCCGCACTCATGGCCCGGCGTTCCTGCCGGGCCTCCTCGAGGAGCTCGGCCACCGCGCGATCGGCGTCGAACTGGGCGCGCTCGAACCGTCCGGGCGAGGTGAGGTAGCCGTTATAGAACGTCGCGCCCTCGCAGAGCAGCCCGAACACCCAGATCCCGGCGGCGGGCTCACCGCTCTCGCCGATGGGATGACCGTCTCCGTCCACATCGATGGACGACACCACTGTGCTCTCCGGCCGATAGCGCCGGACGAGGCCCCGTCGCGCCATCGCACCGACGATGGTCGGGTCGCTCTCCAACGACCTGAGGCGGTTGGTGAATCCCCGGTAGAGCCAGTCCGCGTTGATCGTCCCGGGCACCGCCAGCGCCGTCGAGGACAGGGTCCACGTGTGGCTGCCGCCGTCCCAGCTCACGAGCGGGTCCGGGCCCAGCGGCGCGGTGACAGTGCCGGACCTCAACAGGGTCAGGATGTCACCGGCCCGCTCCTTCTCCGGCCCGATGACCAGGCGGTTGATCGCTTCCACGTGGTAGCTGTAGAACCGATCCAAGGAGGCGTCAGTGAGCCCGCCGAACTCGATCGCGTAGCGCAGGAGGTCCCGGACCTCGCGGGCCGTCTCGGTCGCCGCCTTGAAGGGGCTCGCCTCGAATCCGCGGACCGCCTGCGCTATGTCGGCCGCCAGCCAGGACTCGATCGAGCGCTGATAGCTCTGCGCGTCGGCCCGGGCCGCGGGCTCCGCCCCGGCCGGCGTCAGAATTCCGTGGTACGCGGCAACGGCGTCGAACTCCGCCGGCCCCGGCAGATCAGCGAAGGTGGCAAGGCACCCCTCGGCGGCGGCGGCGCGGGCGCCGAGGAGAAAAGCCTCGGCGTCCTCCCGGCCGGCGTCCTGCAGGAGCGTCGCCCGGCGGTACGCCACCCGCAGCTCGAGCAGGAGCAGCGGGAGGACGTCCCGCTCGAAGTCCAGGCGCGGTGTCTGGGCCCGCAGCCGGTCGATCGCCGCCCCGGTGAGGGCGACCGGCTCGTACGAGACAAACGACGAGGGCGTGGGTCGAGCACGGTACGGGAGACCGGAGCGGGAGAACACCACGATGCGCGGCTCGCGGCCGCTCGGCACGTACCGCTCCGGCGAGACCGACCGGTCGAACCGGCCGCCCCGCCCCACGGTCAGGGCGAATATCGCGTCGGCAGCCGTCAGGCCGAGGCCCGCGATGGCGACGGTGTCGGTGGGCCGAACGGAGGCGAACTGCTCGGGCAGCGGGTAGGGCATGCCGATCAGCCGGCCGGAAGAGCCGTCCTCGGCGTCCGACGCGGGCTGGGGACGCTGGCCGACCGTCACGAAGACGTGGTCCGCCTCGATGTGGTCACCGTTGTCGAGCCGCAGAACCGAGCCGCCGACCCGGGGCACGACATCCGCGGCCTCGGAGAGATGGTCGATCAGCCGAAGGTTGTCCGGCGCCATGGCGCGGAGGCGCTCGTAGAACCAGAGTAGATACTCGCCGAAGACCCGTCGCGGCAGGTTGTCGTCCGGCGCTGTCCGGCGCCCGACGCTTCCCACCGTGAAACCGTCGTCCGCCACCCGTAGGTTCCGCTCCTGCGCCCAGTCGAACAGACTGGGCCCGCTGATTGCCGGTGCCCGGGTCACCGACCGGTCGCAGGGAAACATCGACACCTGGGCGCAGGCGTGATTGAGCAGCAGATAGTCCGGCTGGTGAACGTCGTACTGCCGGGGCTGCGCGGGGCGGGCGTCGACCAGGTGCACGCGCATCGTCACCGCCGGGCCGGCGAGTACGGCGTGGCTGACGAGACGCTCCAGAACGCTCAGTCCCCGGACGCCGAGACCGACGATCGCTACAGTCACCGCTTCCCGTTGCTCTGGCGCATCATGCTCACTCACCACAGACCTCCAAGTAAGCCGTCATGTGCCGCGAGGCCTGACACCGGTGTCGGCGCCGGTACCCAGACGATTGCAGGCCGGGCGGCCGGTCACACCTCCGCGATTGCCGCCGCCTTCTCCAGGTCGGCGGCCAGCCGCCCGTAGACCACCGCGGAATGCTCGAAGATGGCGAAGTGGCCACCCTCCAGCACGAGCTGCGTGAACCCGGCGCTGGTCTCCTGCCGCCAGCCGGCGACCTGAGCCGGATCCGCGAAATGGTCGCTGGTGCTGGCGAAAGCCGTGATAGGTACCGGCAGAGGCGGCCCCGCCCGGTAGTCGTAGTCCTCGTTGACGGCGAAGTCCGCGACCAGCAGCGGCTGAAGCAGAGCGAGCAGGTACGGGTTCGCCAGCACACCCTCGGGCGTCCCGCCGAGCCTGCGCAGCACCGCCGCCAGTTCGTTCGGCGGCAGGCCCGCGAGCTCTGTCCTCATCACCGGAAGGCCCGGGGCACGCCGGCCCGCCACGAACAGGTGCACCGGCAGTGGTCCGCCCAGGCGGCGCAGCTCGCGGATGACCTCGAAGGCGCACGGCGCCCCGGTGCTGTGGCCGAATATCGCGTACGGTGGCCGAACCGTCCTGATCAGCTCCGGCGTGAGCAGCCGGACGATCTCCCCGGCTGAGGTCATCGGCTGTTCCGAGCGCCGCTTCTCCCGGCCGGGTGGCTGAACCGGGCAGGCGGCTATCGACGCCGGCAGGCCGCGGCCCCAGCTCCGGTAGAAGCCTGCTCCGGCACCGGCATGCGGCAGGCACACCAGGCGGACCCGGGCGTCGTCTCCGGTCCCGAACGGGAACCACGAGCTTCCGGAGGGCGCCGGACCGGACGTCCGGCCCGCGCCGCTAGCCACTGGCGGTTCCGCCAGCCGCACCGAGTGGCCGGTCCACCGGCGCGACGGTCATCGCCGGGCCGCCCGCCGCGATCGGCGCACGATGTCGTGCAGCGCCGCACGGTCGACCTTGCCGTTGGCGGTCACCGGGTATTCCGCCAGGCCCCGCACGATCTGCGGCACCAGGTAGGCGGGCAACACCCGACGCAGGTGGGCGTGCACGCCGAGTGGGTCGTCCTCGCTTGGGTCAGGCGTCTCCGCTGGCGCATCCGATCTCGGGGTCAGATACACCAGCGCCAGCCGCTCGGGCCGGCCGTCTGCGCCGTTCACCCCGAGCGCGACACAGCTGCGAGCGCCCGGCAGCTCGGCGGCCGCCGACTCGATCTCGGCGAGCTCGATCCGCAGTCCGCTGATCTTGATCTGGCGGTCACGCCGGCCGCGATAGTGCAGGACACCGTCGTCATCCCACACCCCCATGTCGCCGGTCCGGTAGATCCGGACCGGCCCGTCGAGGTCGATGGACGGGAACTTCTCGAGGGTCAGCTGCGGTTGCCCCAGGTAGCCGGTGGCCAGGCCGGCGCCGGAGATGCAGATCTCGCCCTCCTGACCGGGCGCGCACCGCTGGTCCAGGGCATCGAGCACGGCCACGTCCGTCCCCGGCACCGGGGTGCCGACCGGCAGCCCGCCGGGCCGGTCACAGTCGGGGGGCACCACCCGCCGAAGAGTGGTGATCATGCAGCTCTCGGCCGGGCCGTAGGCGTTCCAGAGCGGCATGCCGGGATGGTGAAGCAGAAAGCTCCGGACGTGCTCCGGCGACGCCTTCTCCCCACCGAAGTACACGCCGGCGAGGCCGGTGAAGCAGTGCGGATCCTCATCGACGAGCAGGTTGAACACCGACGTCGTGAGCCACAGCGTATCGACGCCCTGCTTCGCCACGATCCGGCGCAGCGTGTTCGGGAGCAGATAGTTCGCCGGGATCTGCACGGCCGCGCCGCCGGTGGTGAGCTGTCCCCACAGTTCGAAGGCGTACATGTCCCAGGGCAGCGCCGCGATCTGCGGCGTCGCGTGACCGGGACCGAAACCGCTGAGACCGCCTTCTCCGAAGAACCGAGTCACCGCCTGATGGGGCGACACCACGCACTTCGGGATGCCGGTGGTGCCGGACGTGAAGAAGACCGTCGCGGGCGCGTCCGGCGGCACCGGTGCCGCGTCGAACGGCCGTGCGCGCCGGACCGCGCCGTCGATGCCGTCGGCCGCCGGCTGACAACTGGCGTGTCCGCCGGTCTCCTGGCCGGGTGGGGCGATGACCACCACCGGCGCCAGGAGATCGAGGATCACCCGCCGGCGCTCGACCGGCCAGCTCGGATCGAGGTTGGCATAGGCCGCACCGGTCTTGAGCACCCCCAGCTGGAGCGCCACCATCTCCGGCGAGCGATCCATGAGGAGCGGCACGATCCGGCCGGGCCCGGCACCGCGATCGGACAGGTCGGCGGCGTAGTCGTTCGCGGCCGTTTCGAGCATGCCGTAGCTGATCTCGCTGTCCTGCCAGACCAGCGCCGTCGCCCGAGGATCACGCGCCGACTGTTCCGCGACGGCTGCATGAATTGTCGGCGGGAAGCCGACCGGACCGGTCATGTCTCGGCTGCCAGCGCTGCCTCGGACTGCACCTTGCGGGCGAAGTCCGCGACGACGTCGCTGGTGAACAGCCACGCCGGATCCACCCGCCAGCCACGTTCGTGCTCGAGCCGCGCGCAGACCTTGATGGCCGCGAGCGACGTCCCCCCGAAGTCGTAGAAGCTGTCCAGCCGGCCGACGCGGTCGATGCCCAGCACCTCGGCGATGACCCGGGCGACCGCCTGCTCCCCGTCCCCCTCCGGCTCGGCGAAGACGGTGTCGACGAGCTGTTCCCTGGATTCAGTCATTCCGCTCCTTCAACTCGCGTTCCCGTATCCAGTCGTCAATCCTCGCAACCGTCCCGGTCGTCCGGCCTCTCCGGTTTTGCTGGCCTGGGCCGATGCGTTCTCGCCGGTGTCAGAGGCCGGCCAGCAGCCGCACGAAGGTCCCGGTGAGCCCGGTGACCTCGGCCCGGCCGAGCACGCCCGGCCGGTACACGAAGAGACAGTCCGTGGCGCCGTCCCGGTCGACCATCGTCAAAGCGAGATCGACCTTGGTGCCGCTGCTGATGGGGCGGATGTCAGCGGCGGAGGTCAGCATGGTGGCCATCGAGCGGTAGGCCGCGGTGAGACCCGCCCGCCCGCCGATCGACTGCAGGTCCCGGACGGTGATCGTGGCGTGGTCCAGCGCGTCGAGGAACGTGTCGCGAAGGCGGGCATGCATGGCCGCCACGGTGTGGGCGGCGGCCGGGCCGGCGGTGCTGACGCGGATCGGCAGGACGGTGGTGAAGCAGCCGAACTCCCCGCGGTCGACGGTCGCCGGCCGGCCGTCGACCGGGATGCCGACGGCAAGGTCCGCACTGTCCCCGCCGCGCCGCCGGGCCTCCAGGAACGCCGCGATCAGGACGATGAAGGCGCTGCTGCGTTCCGCGGCGGCGAAGTCGGCGACCGCCTGCCGCTGCGTGCGGTCGAGGCGTACCTGGACGGACTCGGCCTCGAGCGGATCCGCCGGCGGGTCCCGCCGGTGCGGCGCAGCGGGTGGCTGGTCCGTCGGCCGCAGCCGCCGCGTCCAGTACGTGAAATCGTCATCGTGACGGCGGCGGAAATGGGCCAGCTGCGCGGCCGCGCTGGCGCCGGGCACGAAGCGAGGCGCGTCGCCGCGGTTCGGGTGGATCGCCGTGTGGCACACCTCGGCCAGGAACGCGGCGAGCGACCGGCCGTCGATCAGCGCGTGGTGGCTGACCGCGCACAGCCGCGGTTCGCAGGGCGCCGGCAGATCCGGCTCCGCCGACATCAACCGCAGCCGTACGGTGCCGGCCGCGCGGGGATCGATGGGTTCACGGGCCAGCGCCGTGACCATCATGTCCCAGCTCGCCGGCGGGGCGCTTACGGCGGTCACGTCGAGTTGCGCGCCGGGCTGGTCACCGACCAGGGCATAGAGCGCGTCGTCGGCGGTGGCGAGCCGGGTCCGCAGCGCCGGTTGCCGTCCGGCGATCTCCGTGGCGATGGCGGTCACCAGCTCGATGTCCGGCGGAACCGGCCAGCGCATGCTCGCCGCGACGTTGTAGGTGCCCCGACGGCGGGTGACCCGGTCGAGGAACCAGAAATCGCGCTGGAAGGACGTCGCGGCGATGGCCGTCCAGCTCACTCGTGGCCGGCCGGTCACCGCACTGCGCCGGGGAGGACGTCGCCGAGCACGGCAGCGATCGGGGAATCCGGTGAACCGGTGAGCGCCCGGACCGCGGCGTGGAAGACGGTGGCGAGGCTCCGGATCTGCTCCGCGGTCAGCAGCGGCGTGCAGAACCGCCACAGTGTCCGGTAGCCCCGCGGCTCGGGCATCAGGACGACGTCAAGGTCGAACTTGGCGCCGCCGTTGCTCGGGAACCGCAGGCCGGCCCGTTGCCCCGGCCCCCACGCGGGACGCAGGTCCGGGTAGTCGTTCATGGAGAAGCAGACCTGGAAGTGCGGATTGCGCGAGCCGTCCCGCCTACCCGGCAGCTCGCGGGCCACGCTCGGGAACGGGATCTCCTGATGATCCAGACCGCTGGTGAGCGCCTCCGACAGCTCCGCCGTCAGGTCCCGCATCGTCCGGGCCGGCCAGCCGCGGACCGGCAGCGCGATGGTGGTGACGAACATGCCGAGGATGTCCTCGGTGCCGGGGACCCGGCGATTGCGCAGCATCGAGCCGAGGTTGAAATCCGGGCTGCCGCTGACGCCGCCGACCACCGCGGCGAAGGCGGCCATCAGTACGACGAAACTCGTGGTCCGCTGCGACCGGGCGTAGCTGTCCGCGGCCGCCACGACCGCGTCCGGCAGCCGATCGTGGTAGGTGTCACCGGTGAACGAGAAGTCGGCCGGGCGCCGCGCGTCGTCGCCCAGGCGCAGCGGCTCGACCGGATCGGCCAGCAACTCGACCCAGAACTTCCGCGACACCGCGGCGTCGTCGGTGTGCAGCCACATCCGTTGCCAGGCGGCGTAGTCGGCGTACCGGTGCGGCAGCGCGGGCAGGCCGGCGCTCGAACCGGTGCGATAGACGTGGGCCAGCTCGGTCATGAGCCGGCCCAGCGACCATCCATCATGGAGGAAATGGTGCTCGACCAGGATCAGGGCCTGGCGGCCGTCGCCGAGTTCCGCGAGGGTCCACCGCACCAGCCCGGGCTCCGTCAGGTCGAAGGGCCGGCCGCCCAGGTCGCGGATCCACCGGTCACGCTCGGCTGGGGCCAACGCCGACAGGTCCGCGGTGTCGAAATGGACCACCGGGCCGGGCTGCTCGAGCAGAACCGGGCGGCCCCGCCGGACGGGGAACGATGTACGCAGCAGGCTGTGCCGCGCCGCGAGGGTCGTCAGCGCATCCGCCAGCCGCACGCTGTCGACCCGCTCGGGCAGATCGACAACGGCGAGATTCTGGTACGCGATGTTGTCGGGTCGCAGCTGTTCCAGGAACCAGATCGTCTCCTGCTGGACCGTGACCGGCGGAGCAGCGCCGTCCTCCAGATGTGGCAGGCTCGTCCGCGCGGCACCGTCACCGGCGAGGATGGCCGCGGCGAACCGGGCCGGGGTGGAGTGGCGCATCAGCACGGTGAACGCGGTGTCGACGCCCTGCTCCCGCAGGGCCCCGACGATCCGGGCGGCGGCCAGCGACGTGCCACCGGCGGTGAAGAAGTCGTCGTCCGGCGCGGCCGGCGACCCGAGCTCGGTGGCCCACACCGACTGGATCGTGCGCACGAGTGCGGCGTGATCGACCCGCTGTCCGTTGCTGGTCACCGCAGGGCCGCCTCGCCGGCACGGGCACGCGTGATGAGCGCGTCGAGGGTCAGGAGGTCGAACACATCCCGGACTTTCAGCGCGGTGCCGGCGTCCTCGTTAACCAGGGCGACGAACCGCGCCGCGGTCAGCGAGTCGCCGCCGGCCAGGAAGAAGTCGCCGCCGGCCCCGGCGCCGGGGCCGAGGACTTCGACCCAGGCGTCGCGCACTGTCAGCTCCACCTCATCCGGATCACCTTCGACCGGGACCGGCCGGTCCTGCCGTGGTGTGCCCGGCGCGATGGCCGGCGGGCGGGCCGCGAGGCCGGCCAGCGCCGCGCGGTCGACCTTGCCGTTGGCCGTGACCGGCAGCGCCGGCAACGCGGTCAGCCGGGCCGGCATCATGTACGACGGCAGGGTCTCGGCCAGGCGGGAGCGCAGCCGGGCCTCGTCCACCGGATCGGCACCACCCACATAGAACGCGCACAGCGCCCGGTCCCCGCCGATCACCGCGGTGACCACCGCCGCGTCCAGGACGCCGGGCTGCCGGACGAGCGCGGCCTGCACCTCGCCGAGTTCGATTCGGTAACCACGGATCTTGACCTGGTCGTCGAGCCGGCCGAGGAATTCCAGGTTGCCGTCGGCGAGCCAGCGGGCCCGGTCGCCGGTGCGGTACAAGCGCTGGCCGGCGCGGTCCGGTGACGGATCCGGGATGAACTTGGCCGCGGTCAGTGCCGGATCACCCGCGTACGCCGACGCCAGGCACTCGCCTCCGATGTAGAGGTCCCCCGGTGCACCGACGGGGCACGGGTCCCACCGCTCGTCCAGCACGTGATAGCGGGCGTTCTGCATCGGCCGCCCGTACGGAATGCTCGGCCAGCTGGGATCGAGCTCACCGACCACGAAGGCGTTCGACCACACCGTGGCCTCGGTCGCACCGCCGAGGGCCACCACGGTCGTGGCCGCTCCGAACCGGTCACGGATCTCGGCGGGCATGCTGACCGGCACCCAGTCCCCGGACAGGAACACCCGGCGCAGTGCCGGGCGGCCACCAGGGGCCCGGCCGCGGGTCGCGGTCAGCACCACCGACAGGGCGGCGGGGGCCGAGTCCCAGAAGGTGATGCCCTCGCTCATCAGCACGTCGTACACCCGCTCGGGTTCGGCCAGCACCGCGTCCGGCAACAGGTGGATGCTGCCGCCGCCGGAGAGGACGCCGAACATGTCGTAAATCGACAGGTCGAACGCGAACGACGTCACGAACAGCAGACGGTCGCCGACGTCCACCCCGAACTCGCGGTTGACCCAGTCGATCAGGTTCGCCACGGCATGATGGGTGACCAGAACGCCCTTCGGCTGACCGGTCGAGCCGGAAGTGAAGATGCAGTAGGCCGCATCCGCGGGTGCGGGGCCGGGTCCGCTCCACGGCGTGCTCGCCTCGATCTGGGGCCGCCCGGCCAGCACCGGCCGGTCGGCGGCCCGGTCGGATCCGCCCGCCGCCAGCACCACGTCGTAGCGCCGCTGGAGCAGGTCGGGAAGGCGGTCGCCGGATCGGCGCAGGATCTCGGCCCCAGCGAAGCCGTCACCGGCCAGGGACTCCCAGGCCCGGACCGGGATCCGGAACAGGTCGGGGTTGTCGCCGCTGATCGGGTCGATGACGTCGGCGATCACCAGCCGGCCGGTGTCGCGGAGCACCCGGCGGCACTCTCCGACGACGGTGGCCAGGTACCGTGGCCCCGGGAAGAACTGGGCCGCGCTGGCGACCAGGACCACGTCGAACGGCTCGTCGTCCGGTCCGAGCTCGTGGGCGTACCCCGTCCGGATGGTGGCTTTGACGTCGTGCTCGGCGGCCCAGGCGGTGAGCCCGGCGACCGCCACCGACGACGGATCAACGCCGACGTAGTCAAAGCCGGCGGCCATCAGGGCCTTGCCGATCAGGCCGTTGCCACATCCGATCTCGAGCACCCGGCAGCCGTCACCCGCGGCGGCTACCAGAGCGACCACGTGGTCGCGGTAGGCGAGGATCTCCGCCTCGGTGAAGGTGGCGCTCTTCGGCCGCAGGTTGAACCCGGCGCCCCGGTACTCGTCCGGGTCCGCGGCGATCGCGTTCCACAGGCCCACCGTCATCGTGAGACGGTCCGGATCGTCGAAGGCGTCCGAGCCCCCGTCCACGCACACGATCGACGTCAGACTCGGCACCCGGTCGAGCAGTTCATAGGCGGCCCGGGCGGTCGAGCGATCGGCCAGCAGCGACCGGCAGTTCATCTGGTGCAGCGCCGCGGCGATGCGCTCGGCCGGCCAGCGGCCGTCGACCGGCACGTAGACGCCGCCCGCGCGCAGCACCCCGATGACCGATCGGACGGCCTCGGGATGGTGGTCGCACAGGAGCCCTACCGCGGTGCCCGGCCCGACGCCCACGGAGCGAAGGAATCCCGCCGTCGTGGCGGACGCGGCAGCGAGCTCGTCGTGCCGGTAGGCGACGCCGTCGGCCGTCATCAGCGCCGGGCGCCCGCCGTGGGTCGCCGCGGCCGCCGCCAGCAGGTCCGGAACAGATCTCGAGACAATGGGACGATCGGTGGCGAACCAGTCCGGCGGGGGCAGCTCGGGTGCGTCAACCATGTCAGCCTTCCATTCGCAGTTGCCACGTCGCCCGGCCGCCCACGGATCGCTCCGGGCGCAAGCCGTGGGCGATAAGCCACGGTGCCGAGCCCTCGTGCCCGTCGACGGTGGTCACGAGCACTTTCCGGCCGAGGGCGGCGGCGTACGCCCGGCACTCGCCGAGCAGCAGCCCGCCGATCCCGCGCCGGGCGACGGCCGGGTGCAGGAGGCCCCAGACGTGACACTCTTCGTCGCCGATCACGCCGCATTCCGCGTAGGCGACCAGCTGGTCACCGTCGCGGACGGCCACCCGGAGCAGGTCATGACCTGGATCGAGGGCCGGCGGGGCCGGTGCGTGCGGACGGGTTGCCCTGAGCGCCGCCAGCGCGGCCTGGTCACCGTCGAACGGCTCGATGGTGCAGCCGTCGTACGGCGCCGGGTGGGGCCGGCCGGGGGCACCGAGCACTATCGCGCCCAGGGCCGCCACATTGGCCGGCTCCCGGAGGTAGAAGTGGTTGCCCGGCAGGGCGTACACGGGTGCCGAGGCGGTGAGGAAGCGCCGCCAGCCGGCCACGACGGCAGGCGGCGCGTGGTCGTCGCCGTCACCGGCCACCAGCACCGCCGCGCACGACGGCGGACCTCCGGGCAGCGGCCGGAACGCGTCCACCGCGGCGAGGTCGGTGCGCAACGGCTTGAGCAGCATCGCAAGCCAGTCCGGGTCGGCCAGGACCTCGTCCGGCATGCCGCCCAGCTCGCGCAGACCCGCGACCAGCTCCTGGTCACTGCCGGTGGCCACCGCCGCCGGGAGCGGCAGGTCCGGTGGACGAGCCGCGGACATGACCAGCCGGGCCGGCGCCGGCCCACCGGCCTCTGGCAGCACCCGCGCGATCGTATACGCGATCAGCGCGCCCATGCTGTGCCCGAACAACACATACGGGCGGTCCAATGTGCGTAACAGAGCCACCGCTATCTGGCGCGCGAGCAGGTGCAGGTCGGGGGAGGCCGGCTCCGTCGACCGGCCCTCCCGGCCGGGCAGCGTCACTGCGACAACCTCGGCGCGGTCGCCCAGCGCAGCCGCCCACCGGCCGTACATGCTCGGGCCGGCGCCCGCGCTGGGCAGGCACACCACTTGTATCGGCGCGTCCGGGCGTGGCTGGGCACGCTGGATCCAGCGGTCGGATCGGATCGTGGCGTCGGTCACGCAGTTGCCTCCTCGTGATGGGATGCGGGAGCGATGCGGTCAGGCGGACCGGCGGAAGACACGTGGCCCGTCGCCGCTGCCGGCCAGGCTGAACCCGGCGCGAATGGCGACACCGGCGGCGTCCGCATCGGCCCGTCCGACGGTGGCCGTCACCCCGGAGACACCGGGCTGGGCGAGAAGCCGGGCCGCCAGCGCGTCCACCGCCTCGGTGGCGTAGCCGTGGCCGCGTGACAGCGGCTCCAGCGCGTAGCAGAGCTCGTGGGCGCCGGTCGCGGCCGGCGTAACCCCGAGGTCGCCGATCACGCTGCCGGTCGACGTGAGCACGAGCTCGTACAGGTCGGCCGGGGCTCGGGAACGGGTGGGTGCCGGTAGGTAGCCGGGCGCCCAGTCGGCGTGCCGGTGGCCGTCGACGCGCCGGCAGGACATCTCGGCCGGCAGTACCTGGCGGAGCTGGAGCCGTCCGGTGTCGTGGACGGTGCGGGCAGGCCCCGTCTCGGTCCGGCGGGCGCTGCGCGGTCGCAGGTCGGTCCAGACCCGCCGGATCTGTGCCAGGCAGTCGTCCAGCTCTCCGGCGACACCTAGCGGATGCCAGCCCGCCGGCACCGGCCGGGCCTGCGGCCAGGCCGAATACTGGTCCTCGTCGTTGCGGACCACCAGGAACATCTCACTCACGGGCCGTCCTCCGACCTGACACGGTTTCATTGGCATTGCCTGGCGCGGTCTGCGGCGGCGCGGCACGCTCGTCCGAGGCCAGCCGGGCCCGTCCCAGCGGCGAACCCGCGGCGACGGCGGCGGTCAGGACGATCACCACGCCGATCCCGATCATGACCGGGCCGATGCGGGCCTGCGCGACGGCAAAACCGCCGGCCAGGGCCCCGATCGGGATCACCGACCAGGCCAGCACCATGGAGACCGTCATCACCCGGCCGAGCAGACGGTCGGGGACGATCTGCTGGCGCAGGGTCATCGTGCTGATGTTGAACAGCACGCTCACCGCGCTGTTGACTGCCCAGAGGACGATCGCGATCGCGTAGGTCGAGGTCAGCCCCAGCCCGACAACCGTGATGCCGTTGAGGGCCAGGCTCGCCACGAGGAGCACACCCAGCCGGATGCGTCGCAGGCGACCGGCCGCCAGCGACACCAGCATCACCCCGGCGGCGCCGGCGGCGAACAGGAGGCTCACCTGACCGTTGCCGGCCGAGAGCTGGCGTTTGGCGTAGAAGACGAGTTGGGCGAGGGTGGTGGAGGCGAACAGGTTGACCACCGCCATTGTCACCGCGATGCTGCGCAGCAACGGGTTACGCCAGACGTAGGTCAGGCCCTCCCGGATGTCGGCTCGCAACGCGCGCAGCAGCACCGCCACCCGGCGCGGCCCCTCGCCGGGCGGCCGGACGTCGTTGAAGCTCACCCTGATCAGCGCCAGGGCAGCCGCCGACAGCGCGAAGGTCGCCGCGTCGATCAGCAGCAGGTCGACGACCGGCATCGTGGCGACCGCGATGCCGGCGAGCACCGGGCCGGCGATCTGAGCCAGCGACGTCGCCGCCTGGAGGCGGCCGTTCGCGGTGACCAGGTGGTCCTTTCCGACCAGGTGCGTGACGCTCGCGAACTGCCCGGCGGTGAACGGGATCTGCAGCGTCGAGCCGAGGAACGCGACGGCGTAGATCCAGAACAGATTCAGATCGTCGCCCAGCGCGATCAGCGGCAGCGACACCAGCAGGGCCGCGCGGGCGAGGTCGATGCCGATCATCATCGAGCGCCGGTCGACGCGGTCGACGACAGCGCCGGCGACGAACCCGAACAACAGGTACGGCAGCAGTGAGACAGCCAGCGACAGGCCGAGGCCGACCGACGAGCCCGTTCTCGTGAAGATCAACAGCGGAATGGCGAACGTGGTGAACGCCGATCCGATGTCGCTGATGAACCGTCCCGCGAAGTAGAGCCGGAAGTCCGCCGACGGCCGTTGCTGAACCGCTGGCATCACAACTCCCGTGCGGTCAGATAGTGGTCGACGGCCCGGACGGACGGGTCGCTGAAGAAGTCCTTGAGGGGCATCTCCAACCCGAAGTGCTCCGCGACCTGGGTGATGAGGACGGCGGCCAGTAGGGAATGACCGCCCAGGTCGAAGAAGCTGTCCTGGACACCCACCCGCTCGATGCCGAGCACCTGCGCAAAAAGTCCACACAGGAGCTCCTCGCGCGGGGAGGCGGGCTCCGGGGGACCGGCCCGATCCTGCGGGCCGGGAGCCGGCAACGCCCACCGGTCCAGCTTGCCGTTCGCCGTCGTCGGCAGCGTCGCCGACAGCACCACGCCGGTGGTCGCGAGGAATTCCGGCAGGTGCCGCGCCACCACCTCCCGCAGCCCGCGCGGATCGACCGTCGCCTCCGCGGCCGGCACCACGTAGGCCACCACTCGGCGGTCGCCGGGCTCGTCCTCCCGAACCGTCACCGCCGACTGGACCACTCCGGCCTGGCCGGCCAGCGCCGCCTCGATCTCACCCAGGTCGATCCGGAACCCCCGGATCGTCGTCCGGTCATCCGTCCGGCCCAAAAAGTCCAGGTCGCCGGTCGTGCGCCACCGCGCCAGATCACCGGTACGGTACATCCGCTCGCCCCGGCCGAACGGGCACGCCACGAACCGCTCCGCGGTCAGCCCCGGCCGGCGTACGTAACCCCGGCCCAGGCCGGCACCCGCCAGGTACAACTCCCCGACGACCCCGACCGGCACCGGCCGCAGACCACCGTCCAGCACGTAGGCCCGGGTGTTCGCGATCGGCCGGCCGATCGGCACCACCACGTCAGGTGCGTCACCGACCCGGTGGACGACGCTGCCGGCCGTGCACTCGGCCACGCCGTACTCGTTGAAGACCTCGGCACCCGTCTGCGACCAGCTCCGCGCCGACGCCGACGGCAACACCTCACCGCCGGTCACGGCCGTCACCGACGGGCTTGTCGGCCCGGCCGCCGCCCGGAGCTCGGACGGCAGCAGCCGGAGCGGCGACACTCGGCCCGCCGTCCCGTCCGGGGAGCCGGCGCCGTCCGGGGTCACCGAGACCGTTCCCCCACCCGAGAGCGCCACCAGGACGGAGTCGAGGTAGGGGCCCCGCACCGGCGCAATGCTGCCCGGCTCGACGCGGTACGTGTCGCGTGCCCAGGCACAGTAGTTGACCACGCCCTGCTGAGTGGCGACGACGCTCTTCGGGGCGCCCGTGTAGCCCGAGGTGCAGGTGATCCAGGCCGGATGCGCGGGCAGCAGCGGCGCGGTGCGCTCGGAGTCGGTGACCGCACCGGCCGGCAGCGCCTCGAGGGCGGGTTCGCCGGCGTCGACAACCGGCACGCCGTCAGCGCCTGCAAACTCGGCCGCGGTGTCTCTGATCAGGAGCACCGGACGCGTATCAGCGACAATGGACGCGAGGAGCGCGGCCGGGCTGTCGAGGTCGACCGGCAGACAGGCCGCTCCGGTCTTCACCACCGCCAGCAGGGCGACGACCATCAGCTCACTCCGCGGCAGCGCGACCGCCACCGTCCGCTCCGGACCGGCGCCCCGCCCGATCAGGCGGCGCGCCAGCCGGTTGGCGCGGCGGTCCAGCTCGGTGTAGGAGAGCCGCCTCGGGCCGCAGACGACCGCGGTGGCCTCCGGAGTCCGGGCCGCCTGCTGGTCCCACAACCGGGTAGCCGTCAGCGCCGGCAAGGGCCGGTCCGTGTCGTTCCAGTCGTGCAGGATCCGCTGCCGCTCGGCGCCGGTCAGGACCTCGTAGTCCCCGACCGGCCGGGACGGATCCTGGACCGCCTCCCCGAGGAACCGCAGCAGCCGGTCCGCGAGCGTCTCGATCGTTGCCGCGTCGAACAAATCCATCGCGTACTCGAAGGTGCCGCGGACGCCGGCCGGTGAGCCGTCGGCGGCGTGCTGCGCGCGGATGAACAGCGACAGGTCGAACTTGGTCGTCTCGTGGCCGAGCGGCTCGGGCTCGATCCGCACGCCCGGCAGCTGCCAGTTGCGGGTGACGGCGTTGTCGGCGACGAGCATCACCTGGAACAGTGAGTGCCGGGACACCGACCGGGCCGGGTTGAGGATCTCGACCAGGCGCTCGAACGGCACATCCTGGTGGGTGTAGGCGGCCAGGTCGGTCTCGCGGACCCGGGCCAGCAGCTCGGCGAAGCTCGGGTTGCCGGACCCGTCGGTGCGCAGGACCAGGGTGTTGACGAAGAAGCCGACCTGGTCGTGGACCGCCTCGTCGCTGCGGCCGGCCACCGGCGTACCGATGGGAATGTCGGTGCCCGCGCCGGAGCGGGACAGCACGGCCACCAGCCCGGCATGCAGCACCATGAACAGGGTCGCCTGGTGCTTACGCGCCAGCGCCAGCAACGCGCCGTGCAGTGTGGCGTCCAGGTCGAAACCGACGGTGCCGCCGCTGTCGGTGGGGTCGGCCGGGCGCCGCCGGTCGTAGGGCAGCTCGAGCTGATCGGGCAGCTCACGCAGGGTCGAACTCCAGTAGTCCAGTTGGCCGGCCAGCAGGCTGTCCGAGTCGAGGCCGTCACCGAGCAGGCTCCGCTGCCACATGGTGTAGTCGGCGTACTGCACCGGCAGCCCGGTCCAGTCCGGAGCCCGGCCCCCGGCCCGGGCCCGGTACGCCTCCGCCAGGTCCCGGACCAGAATGCCCATCGACCAGCCGTCACAGGCGATGTGATGGGTTAGCAGCAGCAGCACATGCTCGTCGGGCGCCAGTTCGAACAGCCAGGCGCGGACCGGCAGATCCGCCGCCAGGTCGAAGACGTGCCGCGCGGCGCGGTCCAGAAGGCCGGGCAGCGCCGCCGGGTCCGCCTCCGCCACCGTCAGTTCCGGCACCGCGTCCGCAGCATCGACGATCCGCTGGTACGGCTGACCGCCGGCCACCGGGAAGTTGGTGCGCAGCGACTCGTGCCGCCCGACCACGTCATGCAGTGCCGCCCTCAGCGTGCCCGGATCCAGCCGGCCGTGCAGCCGCCAGGCGAACGGCATGTTGTACGCCGTGCTCGGGCCGTTGAGCCGGGCCAGGAACCACAGTCGCTGCTGCGCGAACGACAGGGGCAGACGCTCGGGCCGGCGGACGGGCACTAGTGGTGCCCGGGCGCTGCCAGCGCCGTCCAGGACCGGGGCCAGCGATGCCACCGTCGGATTCCGGAACAGCGCCCGCACCGGGACCTCCACGCCGAACATCGACCGGATCCGGCTGATCAGCCGGGCCGCCCGCAGGGAGTGCCCGCCCAGGGCGAAGAAGCTGTCCTCGACACCCACCCGGTCGACCCCGAGCACGTCCGCGAACAGCTCGCACAGGATCTCCTCCCGTGGCGACGCCGGCGCCCGCCCGCCGGCCGGGGCCTCGAACTCCGGCGCCGGCAGCGCCCGCCGGTCCAGTTTCCCGCTCGTCGTCCACGGCAGCGCCGCCAGCACCACCACACCGGCCGGAACCATGTGTCCGGGCAATTCCCGCGCCACGGCCGCACGCACCCCGGCCGGGTCGAGCTTCGCGTGTGCCGCCGGCACCACGTAGCCCACCAGCCGGCGGTCACCCGACGGGTCCTCCCGCGCCGCTGCCGCCGCCTGCGCAACTCCCGGCTGGGCCGCCAGCACCGCCTCGACCTCGCCCAGTTCGATCCGGTACCCGCGGATCTTCACCTGGTCGTCCGCGCGGTCCAGGAACTCGAGATTCCCGTCCGCACGCCATCGCACCAGATCCCCGGTCCGGTACATCCGCTCCGCCGCACCGAACGGGCACGCCACGAACCGCTCCGCGGTCAGCCCCGTCCGGCGCAGGTAGCCGCGGGCCAGCCCGGCGCCCGCCAGGTACAGCTCGCCGGTTACCCCGACCGGAACCGGCTCCAACGCGCTGTCCAGCACGAAGGCCCGGGTGTTCGCGATCGGCCGGCCGATCGGGGGCGCCTGCCGGCCGTCGCCGGCCGTGCAGGCCCAGAAGGTGGAATCAACCGCTGTCTCGGTCGGGCCGTACAGATTGTGCAGGGGCGAACCCCCGGTCTCCCGCAGGAAACGAGCGGCCAGCCGCCCGGGCAGCGCCTCACCGCTGCAGAACGTCCGCCGGACGGTGCCGTACCGCGCGGCACCGCCGGCGGCCAGAAAGGCGTCCAGCATGGACGGCACGAAGTGCACGGTGGTCACCGCGGCGTTCTCGATGAGCTCGGCGAGGTAGGCGGGATCCTGGTGGCCGCCCGGTCTGGCCAGCACCAGCCCCGCACCGGTGAACAGGGGCCAGAAGAACTCCCACACCGACACGTCGAAGCTGTACGGGGTCTTCTGCAGCACGCGGTCGTCCGCCGACAGCGCGTACTCGTTGTCCATCCAGGTCAGGCGGTTGACGATGGCCGAGTGCGAGACGCTAACACCCTTGGGCCGGCCGGTGGAGCCGGAGGTGTAGATGACGTACGCGGGGTGGCCGGGCAGCAGAGGTCGCGCGCGACCGGTGCCGGTGGCTGCCGCGGCCGGCGGCGCCGATACCGCGGGATCATCAACGAGGACGACGGGCAGACCGGCGGTGGCCGGCAACACCGTCGCGGTGGCGGCATCGGTGAGCAGCAACACCGGACGGGCGTCACCGAGCATGAACTCCACCCGGCCGGCGGGGTGGTCCGGGTCGATCGGCAGATAGGCCGCGCCTGCCTGCAGCACGCCCAGCAGGGCGATGACAAGAGACTCGCCGCGTGGCAGCGCGACCGCGACGATCTTCTCCGGCCCGGCGCCCAGGGTCATCAGCTGCCGGGCCAGCCGCCCGGCTCGTTCGTGCAATTCCCGGTACGACAGCTTGCTGCGGCCCTCGAAGGTCACCGCGAGCGCATCCGGGGTACGTGCCGCCTGTGCCGCCAGGAGTTGCGGCAGCGTCTGTGCCGGTAGCGGCCGGGCGGTGTCGTTCCACCCGTACAGGAGCTGGTGCCGCTCGGTCGCCGTCAGTGTCCCGTACTCGCCGACCGGAGACAGGTCCTCGACGTTGAATCGATGAGCCACGGCTTCCTCATTCCGGCAGGGTCCAGATCGAACCGCGCCGGTGCTGAGATCAGCGAATCAGCTGCCAGGTCGCCGACCACGGTTCATTGGGAGCCTCGCAGAGTCCGCGGCCACGACCATCTCCCCCAGTGCTGAGGGCGGCCGGCGGCCACGAACGGCCGGGATCAGTCGTCGATGGCCTGGTAGACGGCAGTCCAGAAGTCCTTCCGCATCGGCCGCCGGGGATCGCCCGCGCGCGCCCGCTGCACGATGAGGATCGCCGACAGGTCCTCGGCCGGATCGTTGTACCAGGCGGTCCCGTACAGGCCAATCCATCCGTAGCTGCCGGCCGAGGGGCCGAGGTCGGTGCGACGGGTGACCACGCCCAGGCCGAAACCCCAGCTCGTCGTGGCGAAATATCCCGGCCCGAAGCCGGAGACCGCCCGCTGGGCCGGGGTCAGATGATCACTGGTCATCAGGCTCACCGAAGGCCGCGAGAGTATCCGCTCACCCCGGTGGGTACCGCCCGCGAGCAGCGCCGACGCGAACGCGAGATAGTCGTCGGCGGTCGAGACGAGCCCGCCGCCACCCCCCTCGAACACCGGCGGCGTGCTCCACAGCCCGTCGGGACCGTCGGCGACCCGTGCCTCACCGGCGGGGCCGTCGTCCGCCTCGTACGCCGTCGCGAACCGATCGAGGCGGTCCGCGCTCACGCTGAAGGCGGTGTCCTTCATCCCGAGCGGCTCGAAGATCCGCTCGCGTAGGGCCTCCCCGAACGACTTGCCGGTGGCCCGGGCGATGAGCGCACCCGTCGCGTCCGAGCCGGTCTCGTACATCCAGCGCTCGCCCGGCTGATGAACGAGCGGGAGGGCACCGAGCCGGCCCACCCACTCGTCCAGCGACGGCTCGCCCAGGGCGACCAGGGCGTCGCTGATCGGGACGGTTCCCGGCTCGGCGGGGACCATGCCGGTGCCGAGGGTCAGCGTCAGCAGGTCCCGCAGGGTGATCGGCCGTGCCGCCGGAACGGTGTCCTCGAGGGATCCGCCCGGATCGGTGAGCACCCGCATGCCGGACAGCTCCGGCAGGAGGTCGTCCACCGGGTCGTCGAGGCGCAGGAGGCAGTCCTCCACGAGGGTCATGGCACACGCGGCCACTATCGGCTTGGTCATCGAGGTCATGCGGACGATCGTGTCGCCCGCCATCGGGACCCCGGCCCCGGCGCCCTCGAACGCGAGACTGCCCGTCGCCTCGGTGTGCACCTGGCCGTGGCGGGCGAGAACAGCCAGCATGCCGGGGACGTAGCCGGAATCGACGTACCGTTCGAGCAGCTGACGCACCCGCGTCAGTCGTCTGGCCGAGAATCCGCCAGCAGCCATCGCCTGCCCCCTCAACTCGTCCGCCCGCAGCGCGAGCGTACCTGCTGAGTGGCGGGGTGAATCAACCGTTCAGAAGCTTCCAGTTCCCCTCGGAGACGACCTCCACAGTGCCGTCGACGACTTTGATCGCCGTATCGTCGTCGATCGCGTAGGTCGCCACCGGGATCCCGGACGCCCACTTCTCGATATTCGCCAGGGTCGTGTCGGCCATGTCCGGGTGGTTGAGATGCGGGTACAGCGTGAAGTCCACCAGCCCGAGCGCCCGGTCGGCGCCCTGCGCCCTGTCGCTGCCATCGGGCACGAACTCCAGGTCGAACTCCGCGTCGCAGTTGTACGCGGTCACCGCGATGCTCCCGGCGCTCACCCCCACGTAGACCGAATCGTGCAGCGACGGCAGGAGATCGGCCAGGCCGGACTGACGCATCCAGTGGGTCAGGTACAGCGCGTCACCGCCCCAGACGAGCAGGGCGTCGGCCTCCCGGACCGAGGGGATCCAGTTCTCCTCCCGGATGGTCGGCAGCGCGGTGAGCTCTAGCATTCCCAGGGACTTCCAGCCCAGGTCGCACAGGGGGCTGCGAGCCTTCCCGGACATCGCCTCCCAGGCCCTGCCGGCACCGCCTGGGAAGGGGTAGATGCCGGTCGGCACGAACAGGGCGCTGGACTCGGCGATCGGCTTGCCCAACAGGTCGGTCAGCGCGCCGGCGATGCTCTGGTTCCTGATGCCGGACGAGGTGAGGAGAAGTTTCATGAGGACCGTTTCTGCTCGGACCGCCGTAGGGCGGCGACACTGTTCTCGTTCACGGTCAGCGGCGGGAATCCATCGGACTCCCTCGCCAACCGACGATCAACGACGACACCGAAGCCGTCAACGACCGCCGGGCTGCTCGACCAAGCCTTGCTGCCGTCCCAGGGGCTCGTCCGGGGCCGCGACGCAGTGCGCCAGAAGCGCGGCGTACCGGCCGGTCACCCGAGCGATGGTGGCGGCCTCGTAGACATCGGCGTCGTAGTCGCAGAGTCCCGTGTAACCGCCGTCCTCACCCGCCACCAGACTGACGATGAGAGCGCACTTGGCTCGCGCGGGAGCAATGTGGATCCGTTCCGCGGTGAGCCCCGGGAGGGAGAACGGTTCCCAACTCATGTCGTCGACCACCAGGATCACATCGCACAGGGGCCGCTGGCCGTCTTCCGCCTCACGTCCGGTCATCCGGACGAGGTGGGAGAAGGGAACCGTGCGATGGGCCATCGCGCCGAGGACCTCGGCCCTGGTGGCCCTCGTGAGCTCCCGGAACGACGTGGCCCGCGAGGCCCTCAGCCGGAGCGGCAGCATATTGCAGAGGAAGCCGATCATGCCGTCGACGGCGGCCGTCCCCCGCAGCGACACCGGCGTACCGAAGATCACTTCGTCGGACTCACCGTACTGCCACAACAGCGCGGCCATCGCTGCGGCGAACACGGTGAACGGAGTGGTCCGCAGAGTCCGGCCGGCGGCACGGACCGCCCGGCCCAGCTCGGGACCGAGGGTGAGGACATGCCGCCCGGCACGGTGTGGCAGGTCCTCCGGGCCGGGCCGGTCCGGCGGGATCGGGAAGGACCGGGGTGCCGCCCGCACGCGCTCCCGCCAGTACCCGACGTCCGCCGGGTCCAGCCCCTCGGCCTGCTGGGCGACGGCGAAGTCGCCGGCCTGCATCGGCAACGGCTCCAGAACGGGCGGCCGGCCGAGCAGCCGGGTCGTGTAGAGGTGCATGAGCTCGCGCTGGAAGACGTTCAGCGACCAGTCATCGATCACGGCGTGATGAAGCTGCACCACCAGGACGACCTCCGCCGGAGACACCCGGACCAGCCAGGGCCGGATCGGTGTCTCGTCGAGGTCGAGCGGCTCGGCGACGATCCGGCTCAGCGCGCCCGGAAGCTCCGCCGGCGGGCAGGACAGCTGCGCCAGCCGGACGGACGCCGGCGCGGCGACGATCTGGACCGGCTCGCCCGCCCGCTCGGTCAGCCGGGTGCGCAGCACTTCATGACGTGAGACGATCTGGCCGATCGTCCACTCGAGCGCGGCGACGTCGAGACTCCCGGTGATCCGGCAGGCCCAGGACTCCAAGTAAATCGACTGCCCGTCCCAGATCAGATCGTCGAGCCACAGTGACTCCTGCTCGCGGCTCATCGGGTAGATCCGCGGGCGGGTCAACGCGGTCCGCCGTTGCGGAGGCTGCTCTCCAGATATTCGCTGACAGCGGCGACGGTGGGGTCCTTGAAGAAATGTTTGAGGGGCAGTTCCACACCGAAGCGCGCCGTCAGCTGTGCGACGAGAACGGCCGCCAGCAGGGAATGGCCGCCCAGGTCGAAGAAGCTGTCCCGGACTCCCACCCGGTCGACCCGGAGCACCTGCGCGAACAGCTCACCCAGGAGCTCCTCCTGCGGCGACGCCTGGTCGTGGTCGCCGGCCGCCGCATCGAGGTCCGGCGGGGACTCCGGGTCATCGGCCCGGCCGGCGAACTCCAGCGTCCCGTCCGCGCGCCACCGTACCGGCTCTCCCGTGCGGTACATGCGTTCGCCGGAGCCGAAGGGACACGCCACGAACCGCTGTGCCGTCAACCCCGGCCGGTCCTCGTCAGCCCACACCGGCTCCGTACCCGCGAGGTACAACTCCCCCGCCACCCCCGGTGGGATCAACCGCAGCTGCCCGTCCAGCACATACACCCGCGCGTCCGCCGCCGGCCGGCCCGCGCCGAACTCGTCGCGCTCCAGCGCCTTCCGCAGCGTCGCGTCGGATGCCAGCCGACCGACGGTCGACTCGTGCAGGAACCGCTGCCGCTCCGCGGCGGACAGGATGTCGAGGTCGCTCACCGGCAGAGCCGGGTTCTCGGCAGCCTGGCTCAGCAACCGCGTCAGCCGGTCGGCCATCGCCCGCACGGTTTCCTCGTCGAACAGGTCCAGGGAGTACTCGAAGGCACCACGGATGCCCGCCGGCGATCCGTCGGCGGCATGCTCCTGGCGGACGGCGAGAATGAGGTCGAACTTGGCGGTCTCATGACCGACCGGCTCGATCTCGCTCCGCAGGCCCGGCACCTGCCACGGCCGGTTGCCGGTGTTGTCGGAGACGAGCATCACCTGGAACAGCGCGTGCCGGGCGGCCGAGCGGGCCGGGTTGAGGATCTCGACCAGGCGCTCGAACGGCAGATCCTGGTGATCGTAGGCGGCCAGGTCCGTCTCACGGATCCGCGTCAGCAACTCGGTGAAACTCGTGGCGCCGCTGACGTCCGCCCGCAACACCAGCGTGTTGACGAAGAGACCGATCAGATCGTGCACCGCCTCGTCGGTGCGACCGGCCACCGGCGTACCGACCGGGATGTCCGCGCCCGCCCCGAGCCGGTTCAGCAGGGCCACGAGGCCGGCATGGAGGAGCATGAACAGGGTCGCTCCATGCTCGCGCGCCACCGCCAGCAGCTTGCCATGCAAGGCGGCGTCCACGCTGATCGGCACAGTGCTGCCACGGTGAGTGGACTCGACCGGTCGCGGGCGGTCGTAGGGCAGGTCGAGCTGGTCGGGCAAACCCTGCAACGTCGACGTCCAGTAGGCCACCTGGGCGGCCAGGATGCTGTCCGCGTCCTGGCTGTCCCCGAGCAGGCTCCGCTGCCACACCGCATAGTCCGCGTACTGCACGGGCAGCTCGCTCCACCCGGGCGCCCGCCCGGCGGCGCGGGCACGGTAGGCCTCGGCCCAGTCCCGGACCATGATGCCGATCGACCAGCCGTCGAAGGCGATGTGATGGGTCAGCAGCAGCAACACGTGCTCGCCGGGCGACAGCTGGAACAACCACGCGCGGACCGGCAGTTCGACTGTCAGGTCGAACACGTGGCGCGTCGCCTCGTCGAGCAGCGCGGGCAGACCCGCCGGATCTGTCGCGGCGACCATGACCTCCGGCACCGCCGCGGCGATGTCCACGATCCGCTGCTGCGGCTGGCCACCGGCGACTGAGAACATGGTCCGCAACGACTCATGCCGCCCGACCACGTCATGCAGGGCCGACCGCAGCGCGGCCACCTCCAGCCGGCCGGTCAGCCGCCAGGCGACCGGAATGTTGTAGGTCGCACTCGGGCCGTCGAGCTGAGCCAGGAACCAGAGCCGCTGCTGGGCGAACGACAACGGCACTCGTTCCGGCCGGGCCGTCGCCACCAGGGGCAGCGAGGGGCTGCCAGTCTCGCCCAGAACCTTCGCGAGCGCCGCCACTGTCGGATTCCGGAACACCGCCCGGACCCCGACCTTCACGCCGAGCACCGACCGGATCCGGCTGATCAGCCGGACCACCAGCAGAGAGTGCCCACCCAGGGCGAAGAAGCTGTCCTCCACTCCCACCCGGTCGACCCCCAGCACGTCCGCGAACAACTCGCACAGGATCTCCTCCCGCGGGGACGCCGGATTCCGCCCGCCGGCGGAGGCCCTGGCGTCCGGCTCCGGCAACGCCCGCCGGTCCAGCTTCCCGTTCGCCGACAGGGGCAGCTCCGCCAGCAGCACCACATCGGCGGGCACCATGTACCCGGGCAGCCGGCACGCGGCCGCTTCACGCAGACCGGCGGCGTCGATCGCCACCCCCCGCTCCGGCACGACGTAGGCCACCAGGTGCGGGGCCCCCGGCTGGTCCTCCCGCACCACGACCGCCGCCTGCGCCACCCCCGCCTGCGCCGCCAGCACCGCCTCGATCTCACCCGGCTCGATCCGGAACCCCCGGACCTTCACCTGGTCGTCCACCCGGCCGACGAACTCCAAGTTCCCGTCCGCCCGCCACAGCACCCGGTCACCGGTGCGGTACATCCGCTCACCGGACGCGAAGGGGCAGGCCAGGAACCGCTGTGCCGTCAGGCCCGGCCGGTTCAGATATCCCCGCGCCAGACCGGCGCCCGCCAGGTACAGCTCCCCCGCCACTCCCGGCTCGACCGGTCGCAGCCCGTCATCCAGGACGAACACCCGCGTGCCGGCGATCGGCTGCCCGATCGGCAGGGCCTCGCCGGCGTCGATGTCCTCAGCGACGGCCCGCCGCACGATGGCGTCCACCGTGGATTCCGTCGGGCCGTAGACGTTCACGATCTCCGCCTGCGGCAGCGCGGCCCGGACGTTCGCACACGCGTGCGCCGTCAATACCTCGCCGCCCAGCAGCACTTTCCGCACCTTGACGGGCGCCCACGGCGTGCCGAGCAGCTGGGAGATCGCCGACGGCACCGCGGTGAGGAGACTGCCCTGCCACGGGCCGCCCGGCCGGTCGGCCAGCTCCAGCAGATTCCGGATGATCTCGAGACTGCCACCCCACGCGAGCGGGCTGAAGATCTCGAACACCGAGACGTCGAAGCTCAACGACGTCGCGGCCAGCACCAGCGACAGGTCCTCGGGCGTGAACTCGGCCGCCGCCCAGCGGACCAGGTTGACGACGCTGCGGTGGGCGACAGTGACCCCCTTAGGCGTGCCCGTGGAGCCGGAGGTGTAGATGACGTACGCCGGGTGGTCCGGCCGGAGCGGGGCGACCCGCTCGTCATCGGCCAGGGCGGTTCCCGGCAGGCCCGCCAGGACGGCGAGCGTCCCGGGGTCGTCGAGGGCCACGACCGGAGGTCCACCGGCCCGCGGCACGCCGGCCTCGGTGTCCGTGATCAACAGCACCGGGGCGGCGTCGGCCAGCATGAAAGAGATCCGCTCGGCCGGATAGTCCAGGTCGACCGGCAGGTACGCGGCGCCGGCCTTCAACACGCCCAGCACCGCGACAATCATCCGTTCACTGCGCGGCAACGCGATCGCGACCAGCCGCTCCGGGCCGGCGCCCAGTGTCACCAGATGCCGGGCGAGCTGGTTGGCCCGGCGGTCGAGCTCCGCGTAGGAGAGCCTGCGGGCACCGAAGATCACCGCGGTGGCGTCCGGCGTCCGCGCCGCCTGCCGTTCCAGCAGTCGCGGCAGCGTCTCACCGACCTCGTCGCTCATCAGTCGCGCCAGATCGGGCCGGTCAGGCACGTCGGCCCGCCGGTCCCCTTCACCGAGATCTCCGAGCCGTCGTAGACGTGCACCTCGCAGCCGGCGGCTTCCAGCGCCGCCTGCGTACGGGGATTCCCGGCCACCATGACGACCACACCGGGACGGACGGTCAGCACATTGCTGGCCATCGTCTCGTACTCGTCGGGCGGCACGGGGATCACGCGCACCCCACGCGCCTCGAGCTCCTCCAGCAGGGGCACGGGCGCCAGGGGCAGGTACACCACGGCGAGGTCGTCGGCCACCGGCGAGACGACCGAGGTGAGGTGAAGTACGTGCAGCGGACCACGGTCGTGCGGCATGTCCACGGATCGCACGCTGACGCCTTCGTCGCGGAAGATGTCCCGGAGCCGCCGTACCCCCTCGGGGTTCGTCCGGTAGCCGCGGCCCACCAGCACATTGGCGGGGTCCAGCCAGAGGATGTCGCCGCCCTCGGCCCGGGCGGCACCGGACAGTTCGGCCGTGATCGGCACCCCGGCGGCCCTCAGCGCCTCGGCGAACAGCACCGACTCGCCGCGCCGAACCGGCTTCGACATCTGGAACACCACGGCGCCCCGGCCGATCACCAGGCCCGGGTCCTTCATGAAGGTTGCATCGACCATGCCCTCGGCGGTGTCGGCCAACTCCACCTCACACCCCAGGTCGGCGAGCAGCCGGCAGAAGTCCTCGTGCTGGCGGACCAGCAACTCCGGATCGGGCCGCTGCCATTCCGCCGTGGCGAAGTCGCCCGTCGTCGAGGGACGGCGGACAAGCACCCGGCGCAGTGGCGCGATCATCGACCGCACCCCGAACCGCCCGTCGGCGACCGCGTCCACGAGCGTTTCGCCCGGTGCGCCGACCGCATCCGTAAAGGTGTCGTTGGTCATTGCTATTTCCCTCCGAGCCAGATGTCACGAAGCACCGACGTTTTCCACCGGTTGCCGAGGAAGAAGCCGTCGCACCGTGCCTGAGAGCCGTATTCGAACCAGCGGGACCGGCAGACCCGGTCCAGCGACCGCAGTCGATAGTGCGGAATGGACGGGAACCAGTGGTGGAGCAGGTGGTAGATGTCGTCGGAGTGGGAGCCGATCGCCCAGCGCGTCACGATGTTTCCGCGCCAGTTCCTGCTGCCCCAGTCCCCGCCGTAGACCTTCAGTCCGCCGTGCTCCCCGAGCTCGGCCCAGTACGTGATGCTCTGGTACGCGGTGAACCAGGGAATGATCCAGCAGTACACCAAGATGTCGGTCAGCACCGCCGGGCCGGTGGCCGTCAGAACGGCCCCGGCCGCGATCAGCAGGCACGCGGTCGCCAGCTTGGCCCGGTCGCGCAGCGACTCCCGGAAGAGACGCCACAACGGCATCACCGGGACGACGACCAGGACGACGTGGACGAACACGAACCTTGTGAAGGACATCCGGCTGCTGGAGGCGCCCACCGTCCCGGTCAGCTCGTAAAGGGCCAGATCGGGGTCCTGTGCGTTCTTCCACAGGTTGCGATGGTGCAGCTTGTGGTCGGCGACGTATCTTCCGTAGCCGACGAAGATGGGAGATGCGCACAGCGCGCGGCCGGCCAGGTTGTTCAGGCGGCGGTTGCGGAACAGCTTGAAGTGCGCGGCCTCGTGGAGCAGGTTCGCCAGTGCGCGCATCCGGCTGCCGATGACGACCAGGACGAACAGATAGGTCACCAGGCCGGGCCTCAGCAGGTGCACCGCGACGGCCGCGCCGATGAGGGACCAGTCGCCCGCCAGGAACAGCCAGTTGAGCCAGTTGTCCCGCCGGGACATGGGCCTGATCAGGGAACTCACTTCGGGCGGAACAGCCGACCTCCTTGTCAGGGGGGCATTCACACTTGTAGGCACCGCGATCCCTTCTCCCGACGATCGAGATGCGTCGTCGTCCCGAAGCTATGTCGGCGTTGCGGTGCAGTCTTATCCCGGTTTGCTCGGGGGGCGCCCCTGTCGGGTCTGCTGATGTCGGCCGTGGCTCCGCCGGCGCACCGCGCAGCAACCGCCAAGATGCCGCCGGGTGACCGGGTTGACAGCCTTCGAAGGGTTGTCTATGTCGTCCGGCATGGCCGCGCACCGCGACGCCCGCTGAGGAGAAAACCATGGAGATCACCCAAGCACCGCCCAGGGACGAGCTTGTTCGACGTGCCTCCGAGCTGGTCCCGCTGCTGCGCGACAGGGCCGTCTGGATGGACGAGAACCGGCGGATCCACGACGACGTCATCGACGCGCTCACCGGCGCGGGAATCCTGAAGATGCGCGTCCCGGTCCGCTACGGCGGCTACGAGTCCGACATGGGCACGGTCGTGGACGTGCTGGCGGAGCTCGGCCGGGGCGACGGATCGACCGCCTGGACGGTCGCGGTCTGGCAGATCAGCACGTGGATGATGGGGTTGTTCCCCGATGAGGTGCAGGACGAGGTGTTCACGACGCCGGATATTCGCATCAGCGGCATCCTCAGCCCCGGTGCGATGGCCGTGCCCGTGGACGGCGGCTACCTCGTCAACGGCAAGTGGTCGTTCAACTCGGGGGCGCAGCAGAGCACGTGGAACACGAACGCGGCGGTCACGCCGACCGGGGATGGCGGTTTCGCCCCGGTCATGATCGCCGTGCCAATGGCGGACCTGCAGATCATCGATGACTGGCACACCTCGGGCATGCGCGGCTCCGGCAGCGTCACCACGATCGCCAAGGACGTCTTCGTGCCCGCGGAGCGGGTGCTACAGATGGGGCCGGTGCTGCAGGGCCAGCACAAGTCCGTACTGAACGCGAACGCGGCGATCTACCAGGCTCCATTCATGCCCACCGCCTGTTCGACGGTGAGCGCGCCCGCCCTGGGCCTAGCCCTGGCGGCGAAGGACGCCTTCCTCGAGCGGCTGCCCGGCCGGAAGATCACCTACACCGCTTACGAGAATCAGGCCGAGGCGCCGATCACCCACCTGGAGGTCGCCGCGGCGATCACCCGGATCGACGAGGTCGGGTTCCACGCCCACCGCGCGGCGACGATGATCGACACCAAGGGGCAGGCCGGCGAGTCGTGGACCCTGGAGGAACGGGCCCGGGTCCGGCTCGACCTGGGTGCCGCGTGCCAGCGCGCCAAGGAGGCGATCGAGATCCTGGACGGTGCGAGCGGCGGCTCCTCGATCTACCGCGACGTGCCGATCCAGCGCATCCTGCGGGACATCCAGGTGCTCAACCTGCACGCCATCCTGCACCCGAACACCAACCTCGAGCTCTACGGCCGGATCGTCTGCGGGCTGGACTCCAACACGGCCTACATCTGATCCGATCCCTTCGCCAGATCCGCTCGAGGGCAGCGTCTCGAACGGATCTGGCGGGGCATGTCCATGCTGCGCACCCACGCCGGCCTCTCCGTGCCGCGAGCGGACCGCAGCCCCCACCCGGCACCGGCGTGCCCGCC
>NZ_JBEZXZ010000048.1:0-49436 GCF_040638275.1 Actinoplanes sp. NPDC026623
GGCCGCCGCAGCCGCGACGACGACTCCACCCCGGCGCCGCGCCGGGCCGCGAGCCTCGACGATGCCGGCGAGGCACCCGGCGGCCGGCGGGCGGCCCGCGCCGCCGACCCCGACCCGGCCGAGACCCCGCTGCGCCCCGGCGACGTGCACGAGACCTCGATCACCTTCTGGGACGAGCCCGCGAGCGAGCAGTTCCGCGCCGAGTGGCACGAGATCAAGGCGCAGTTCGTCGACGACCCGGTTGCCGCGCTGACCAGGGCTCACGACCTGCTCACCGAGGCCGTGCACGAGTTGACCGAGTCGATGCTGGCGGAGCGCGACGATCTCGACCCGCTGCGCGACACCCCGACGCCCGACACCGAGAGCATGCGCATGGCGATGCGCGGCTACCGCGAGTTCCTGGACCGCATCCTCGCCCTCTAACGCCTCGTAACCGCACGGAAGCCGCGATTCCCCGCTCGGGGAGCGCGGCTTCCGTCGTTTCCGGACGCCGCATCGCCGATTGCCGATTGCCTTGCGCGCGTAATTCATCTAGCGTTGAAATCATCATTCGTTGAGTTCATGGAAGGAGGCGGGATGACCAGCGCTATAGAGGTCGACGACCTCGTGGTCGAGCGGGGCAGACGCCGGGTGCTGCACGGGATCAGTTGCTCGATTCCGGCCGGCAGCGTCGTCGGCCTGCTCGGCCCCAGCGGCAGCGGCAAGACGACGCTCATCCGGGCGATCGTCGGCGTGCAGATCGTGAAGTCGGGCACGGTCACCGTGCTCGGCGAGCCGGCCGGGTCGGCCGCCCTGCGGCGCACGGTCGGCTATGTGACACAGGCGCCCAGCGTCTACGCCGACCTCACGGTCCGGGAGAACGCGCGGTACTTCGCGTCCCTCTACGGCCTCTCCGCGGCCGACGCGGACCGGGCGATCGCGGACGTCGGCCTGGCCGACGCGGCCGGGCAACTGGTCGGCAACCTCTCCGGCGGCCAGCGCAGCCGCGCCTCACTCGGCTGCGCGATGATCGGCAAGCCCCGGCTGCTGGTGCTCGACGAGCCCACCGTCGGCCAGGACCCGGTGCTGCGCGCCGACCTGTGGGGCAGGTTCCACGCCCTCGCCGACGAGGGCACCACCCTGCTGGTCTCCAGCCACGTCATGGACGAGGCCGGGCGGTGCGACCGGCTGCTGCTGATCCGCGAGGGCCGGCTGATCGGCGACGACTCCCCCGCCGCGATCCGCACCGCGGCGGGCACCGACGACCTGGAGGCGGCCTTCCTCCACTTGATCCACAACACCGAGCAGGTAGCGGCATGAGTGACTGCACCGAGCGCAGCGAGGGCCAGGAACGCATGCCGAAGGAGGCACCGCATGAGTGACTGCACCGAGCGCAGCGAGGGCCAGGAGCGCATGCCGAGGGGAGGCACCGCATGAGTCTTCGGATCACGTTCTCCACGGCCGCGCGCATCCTGCGGCAGCTGCGCCACGATCGGCGCACCGTCGGCCTGCTGGTCGCGGTCCCGGCCGTCCTGCTCACCCTGCTCTACTACATGTTCGACAACGCGGGCGGCACCTTCGACCGGATCGCCCTGGTCATGCTCGGCGTCTTCCCGTTCGTGATCATGTTCCTGGTGACCAGCATCGCGATGCTGCGCGAACGCACCTCCGGCACGCTGGAGCGGCTGCTCACCACCCCGCTCGGCAAGCTGGACCTGCTCTTCGGCTACGGGCTCGCGTTCGGGCTCGCCGCGGCGGTGCAGGCCACGGTCGCGGTCGCGGCGGCGTACCTGCTGCTCGGGCTCGACACGGTCGGCAACGCCGGGCTGGTCGTGCTGATCGCGGTGGTCAACGCCGTGCTGGGGGTGGCGCTCGGGCTGTTCTGCAGCGCCTTCGCGCGCACCGAGTTCCAGGCCGTACAGTTCCTACCGGTGGTGGTCATTCCCCAGCTGCTGCTCTGCGGGCTGTTCGTGCCGCGGGCTCAGATGGCGGGCTGGCTGCAGGCGGTCGCCGACGTGCTGCCGCTGTCGTATGCGGTCGAGGCGCTGGCCCAGGTCGGTGCGCACCCGGACCCCACCACGACAATGTGGCGCGGCCTCACGGTCGTGGCCGGCGCGGCCGTCGTCGCGCTGGTCCTGGCCGCGGCGACGCTCCGGCGTCGCACCCCCTGATCGAGGAGCATTTTTGGTACGGCGCAGCGGGCGGCGTCCGGGAAACCAGGACACCAAGCAGTCCATCCTGGAATCCGCCCGCAGGGTCTTCGCGGAGCGGGGTTTCGACAAGGCCTCGATCCGGGCGATCGCCGGCGAGGCGCAGGTCGACCCCGCCCTGGTGCACCACTACTTCGGCACCAAGGAAAAGCTCTTCCTGGCAAGCATGAACTCGCCGATCGACCCGGCCGCGGTCATCCCGGAGGCGATGGCCGGGCCGAGCGAGGAGGCCGGCGAGCGGCTGGTGCGGCTGGTCCTCGGCATCTGGGACTCGCCGTCCGGCGCCGCCGCGGTCGCCCTGTTCCGTTCCGCACTGAGCAACGAGTGGACCGCGCGGCTGATGCGCGAGTTCGTGGTCACCCAGGTGCTGCGCCGCGCGATCGCCGAGCTCGGCATCGACGAGGCGGAGGCACCGACCCGGGCGGCCCTGGTCGCGACCCAGATCGGCGGGCTCGCGGTGGTCCGCTACGTGCTCAAGGTCGAACCCGTGGCGTCCGCGCCGACCGAGCAGCTGGTCGCCGCGATCGCCCCGACCGTGCAGCGCTACCTGACGGGTGACCTGCCGGGAGTCTTCGACACTCCTTAGGCCGCCTCGTGCGCGCCGGCGCAGCGGTGGCACAGCACCGGGTGCAGCAGGTGGGCCAGGTCGTGCCGGTCGGCCACCGGGCGCGGGAAGGACAGCCGGGCGAGCCGGGCGCCGAGGCGGACCACGAAGCCGTACCGGTCCAGGCGCACCACCCGGGGCTCGTCGCCGGCGTGGGCGGCCGGGCCCAACCGGCGGCGCAGGTAGTCGGCCATCTCGTCGACGTGGTGGTCGGCGAGGTCGGCGATCAGGTCGAACTCGATCGCCCGCAGCGGGTCCGGGGTGGCCAGCGCGTAGTCGTCGGGGTCGACGTCGACAAGCACGCCGTTGCGCTCGTAGCGCACCTCGGCCACGTCCATCCGGTGCAGGACCTGTGAGTCTCCGACGTCGAGCAGGTCGGACGCCGGGTCGGTGTCGGCGTAGTCGAGCGCGGCCGCGCGGGCCTCGTCGCCGGTGAGGGCGACGGCCCAGCCGGCGATCCAGACCCGGCCCAGCGACGGCGCGCCGGCGACCGGCGGCAGGTCACCGATGTCGAGCACGAGCGCGGTGTCGTCGACGCCCTTCTGCGGCCGCAGCGCGGTGGTCAGCGCGCCGTTGCTGGGCGCGAGGAGCAGCATCCGCCCCTGGCTGTCGGTCACGTGCCGCACCGGGTACGGGCCCTGCCGGCACGCGATGTGCGCGGTGGCGGGCAGGTGGCCGGCGGCGAGAGTGCGGGCGACCTCGGCGTGGGTGGGCTGCATGTCGGGTACCTCCGGGCACCAGTTAGGCTTGCCTTAGTAAGGTGAGGCTAACCATATAGCATCCCGAAAACGAAGTGAGATCGCCCGTGAACAACTCCCGACCCAAGGCCCGGCTGTCGAGGGCTCTCGGAATTCCACTCACGCGTAAGTGCGTCAAGTACTTCGAGCGGCGGCCGTTCCCGCCCGGCGTGCACGGCAGGGGGCGGCGCAAGGCCTCGGACTACCAGGTCCGGTTGCTCGAGAAGCAGCGGCTGCGCCACCAATACAACATCAGCGAGGCCCAGATGCGCCGGGCGTACGACGACGCGCACCGCAAGGAGGGCAAGACCGGCGAGAACATGGTCCAGCTGCTGGAGAGCCGCCTCGACGCCACCGTGCAGCGCGCCGGCCTGGCCCGCACGATCTACCAGGCCCGTCAGCTCGTCGCGCACGGCCACTTCACCGTCGACGGCAGGAAGGTCGACCGTCCGTCCTACCGGCTCAAGCCCGGTCAGGTCGTCGAGGTCCGGGAGAGCAGCCGGCAGAAGCCGCCGTTCCAGGTCGCGGCGACCGGCGCCCACCTCGACGGCCCGACGGCGCCGTATCTGTCCACCGTCGTCGAGGAGCTGCGCACCACGGTGATCCGCACGCCGCTGCGCTCCGAGGTCCCCGTCGTCTGCGACGAGCAGCTGGTCGTCGAGTTCTACGCGAGGTAATTCCTCACCTGGTCTGTTCGAGCCAGGAGGCGTAGAGCTTGGCGTAGATCGAGTCCTCGTCCAGCAGGAGCGTGGCGTGCGGGCCGCGTTGCACGACGCGGCCCGCGTCCACCACGATCACCTCGTCGGCGGACTGCGCGGTGGAGAGCCGGTGTGCGATCGCCACCGTGGTCCGGCCCCGGGTGACGGTCTCCAGGGCCCGCTGCAGGCGCACCTCGGTGGCCGGGTCGACCGCGCTCGTCGCCTCGTCCAGCACCAGCAGGTCGGGATCGGCGACGTACGCCCGTACCAGCGCGACGAGCTGGCGCTCCCCCACGCTGAGCGACTCGCCGCGCTCGCCGACCGGGGTCTGCAGGCCCTGCGGCAGGCCGGCCAGCCAGTCCGCGAGGCCGAGCCCGGCGAAGGCCAGCTCGAGATCGTCGTCGGTCAGCGACGGGTCCGCGAAGCGGACGTTCTCCGCCACTGTCGCGTCGAAGAGGAAGCCGTCCTGCGGGACCATCACCACCCGCGAACGCAGCGACGCGAACCGCACCGAGGTCAGCGGCGTGCCAGAGAGCAGCACCTCGCCGAGCGCCGGGTCCATCAGGCGGGTGAGCAGCTTCGCGAACGTGGTCTTTCCGCTGCCGGTCTCGCCGACCACGGCGACCTTGGTCCGCGCCGCGATCTCGAGGTCGACGTCGGCGAGCACGACCGGGCCGCCAGGATAGCGGTAGGAGACGCCGTCGAAGCGCACGGACAGCGGCCCCGGCGGCAGCGGCACGCCCAGCGCGTCGGGGTCGGCCACGTCGGGCTCGATGTCGAGCACGTCGAGCACCCGGCGCCAGCCCGCCACCGCGTTCTGCGCCTCGTTGAGCACCTCGGTGGCGATCTGCACCGGCTGGATGAAGAGCGTCACCAGGAACAGGAACGCGGTCAGCTCGCCGACGGTCAGGCCGCCGTCGACGCCGAACAGCACGCCGACGATCACCACCGCGGCCAGCGCCACCCCCGCCGCGATCTCGCCGGTGGAGAAGCTGATCACGCTGGTCCGCAGCGCCTTCTGCTGCGCGACCCGCAGGCTGCCGATCGACGTGTCCAGGCGCTTCTCGGTGCGCCCGGCCACGCCGTACGCCCGGATGACGGTGGCGCCGACGACGCTCTCGGCGACCGCGCCGAGCATCGTGCCGGTGCGCTCGCGCACGATCCGGTAGACGCCCGCGAGCCGCTTCTGAAACAGCCGGATGACGATCACGGCCGGCAGGAACGCGGCGAACACCACCAGCGCGAGCTGCCACGAGTAGACCATCATGACGACGGTCGTCACCACCAGCTGACCCGAGCTGAGCAGCAGCATCACGCCGCCGGTCTGCAGGAACTGGGTGATCTGGTCGACGTCGCCGGTGACCCGGGAGACCAGCGATCCGCGCCGCTCGGACTGCTGGTGCAGCATCGACAGGTCGTGGATGTGCCGGAAGGTGCGGGCGCGCAGCGCGGCCAGGGCGGTCTCGCTGACGGTGAAGAGCCGGCGCGTCATCGCGTAGCCGCAGGCGGTGGAGACCACGAGGATCACCAGGGTGAGGCCGACGATCACGGCGACGATGCCGAGGTCCGGGCCGCCGGGGGCGCGGATGCCCCGGTCGATGCCCTGCTGGACGGCGATCGGCACGGCGACCCGGCCGGCCATCGAGAGCACCGCCAGGGCCAGCGTGCCGATCAGGCCGGGACGCAGCTCGGGCGAGAGCGCGACCCCCCGCCGCACGGTCGCGAACGTCCCCGGCTCAGGCCGCTCCAACACAGCGCTGCTCATGCCGCGCTCACCTTCGGCATGCGCTCCCGGCCCTCGCTTCGCTCGGTGCCGTCACTCATGCCGTCACGCTTTCGTCCTCGCGAGCGGCGTCGGCCTGCTCGTACGCGGTGACCAGGTTGAGATAGCCGGGCTCGGTGGCCAGCAGGTCGTGGTGGGTGCCGGTCGCGACGACCCGGCCGTTTTCCAGGTAGACCACCTCGTCGGCGAGCGCGATGGTGGCCCGCCGGTACGCGACGACCAGGATCGACGCGCCGGAGTCGTGGCCGCGCAGCGAGGCCAGGATGGCCGCCTCCACGCGCGGGTCGACCGCGCTGGTGGCGTCGTCGAGCACCAGCAGCCGCGGCCGCCCGGCGAGCGCGCGGGCCAGGGTGAGGCGCTGGCGCTGGCCGCCGGAGAGCGAGGTGCCGCGCTCACCGACCGCCGTCTCCAGGCCGTCCGGCAGCTTCTCGACGAAGCCCTCGGCCTGCGCCGTGCGCAGCGCCGACCAGACCGCGTCCTCGCCGACGCCGTCCCGGTCCAGGGTCACGTTGCCGCGCACGGTGTCGTCGAAGACGAACGGGACCTGGGGCACCAGCGCCGCCGTCCCCGCGAGCGCCGCCACGGTGAGCTCCGGCAGCGGGGTGCCGTCGGCGCAGACGGTCCCCCGGTCCGGGTCGACCAGCCGGACCGCGAGCGAGGCGATCGTCGACTTGCCGGCCCCGGTCGCGCCGACCAGCGCCACGGTGCGCCCGGCCGGGACGGTGAACGAGACGTCGTGCAGCACCTCGGCGCCTTCGCCGTACGAGAAGGAGACCCGGTCGAAGGTGAGCGCCGCCGGGCCGGTGCGCTCGGGCGCGGACGAGCCGTAGGCGAGGTCGCCCTGTGCGCCGAGCACCGCCTGGACCCGCTCCCAGCCCGCCACGCTGCGCGGCAGCTCGGCGACCACCCAGCCGATCGCGCGGATCGGGAAGGCCAGCACGGTGAAGAGGAAGGCGACGCTGACCAGCTCGGCGACGCTGATCGCGCCGGATTGCAGCCGCCAGGAGCCGAGCAGCAGCACGGCGAGGGTGCCGACGCTGGGCAGGCTGTCCATCAGCGGATCGAAGAGGCCGCGCAGCCGGCCGACCGAGATCAGCGCGTCGCGCAGCTCGGACACGTGCACCGAGAAGCGCCGCGACTCGTCGGCCTCGCGGCCCATGGTCTTGACCACCAGCGCGCCGTCGAAGCTCTCGTGGGCGACCGCGCTGACCCGGGCCCGCAGCTGCTGCGCGCGGATCTGCCGCGGCGACATGCGCCGGGAGTAGACCAGGTTGAGGCCGAACAGCGTCGGGAACAGGGCGACGCCGACCAGCGCGAGCACCCAGTCGGTGAAGAAGAGCGAGACGACCGCGGCCGCGATCATGACCACGGTGCCGACCGCGAACGGCAGCGGCGCGATCGGCACGAACGCCGCCTCGACGTCGGAGTTCGCGTTGGACAGCAGGGTGCCGGTGGCGTGCCGCTGGTGCCAGGAGGGCGGCAGGGCCAGGTAGCGGCGGGTGACCGCGCTGCGGTAGCGGGCCTGCAGCCGGAACTGCATGTAGCCGGCGCCGAGGCGGCGGCCGAAGATGCTCGCCACCCGCAGCACCGAGATGCCGATGAACACGGCGGCGATCAGGCCCAGCTCGGCGGCGCCGGCCCGGTGCTCGGCGAACGCCGGCACCACGACCCGGCCGATGACCGCGCCCACCACGTAGGCGTTGGCGATGACCAGCAGGCCGAACAGGCTGCTGCCGACCGTGCCGATGATGAAGAGTCGGGGTTCGGTGCGGATCGCCCGACCGAGCACGCGCAGGCCCCGGCCCAGCACGTCCCTGCTGGCCCTCTTGGTCAAATCCCCGCCCTGACGTAAGTCCGCGCCGACGGTTCCGGCCTTACCGATCCATCCTGCCGATCCGCACGCGAAACGCCACGGGTTTATATTGTGTCCACAATTACATCGGCGCGCAGCCCCGCCACTTGACGGATCTCCCGGGTCTTGACCGATGGCGACTTGGCTCCTCCAGACAGCAGCGAATTGGCCGGGACAAGGTTCCAATCGGACCCCTAGGTTGGGCGCATGACACCCACCGGGGGCCTGACCCGCGCACAAGGCACCGCGCTCAGCGTCGGCGCGGTCCTCGGCACCGGCGTCATCTCGATGCCCGCACTCGCCGCGTCCGTCGCCGGGCCCGCGTCGCTGCTGGCCTGGCTCGCCCTCATCCTGCTCTCCGCGCCCCTGGCCTGGACCTTCGCCGCGCTCGGCGGGCGCTACCCGGACGGCGGCGGCGTGTCGACGTACGTCCGGCTGGCGTTCGGGCCGCGGGCCGCCGCGGCCGTCGGCTGGTGTTTCTACTTCGCCGTGCCGCTGGGCGCCCCGCCCGCGACCGCGTTCGCGGGCGGCTACGTCGCCGACGTCCTCGGCGGCGGCCGGGCCACCGTGATCGGCACATTCGTCTTCGTCATGGCCGTGGTCTTCGTCATGAACTGGTTCGGCCTGCGGGTCTCCGGCCGGGCGCAGCTGTACCTCGCCGCGGCGCTGGCCGCCCTGCTGGTGATCACCGTGGTGGCGGCCCTGCCGCACGCCCGGCCGGCCAACCTGACCCCGTTCGCGCCGCACGGCTGGGCCGGGGTCGGCGCCGCGGCCGCGATGCTGGTCTGGGGCTTCGCCGGCTGGGAGGCGGTGTCGTCGCTCTCCGGCGAATACCGCGATCCCCGCCGCGACGTGCCCCGGGCCACCGCGGCGGCCGTGCTGATCGTCGGCGTGCTCTACCTCGCCGTCGCCGCGACCAGCGTGCTGGTGCTCGGCCCGGCGGCCGGCTCCAGCCCGGCGCCCCTGGCCGACCTGCTCGCCGTCGGCGTCGGGGGTCCGGTCCGGCCGCTCACCGCGATCGTCGCCGTGCTGCTCACCATCGGCGCCGTCAACGCGTACCTGGCCGGGGCGTCGCGGCTCGGCGTGGCGCTGACCCGCGACGGCGCGCTGCCGGCCGGGATGGTCGGCACCCCGCGCCGGTCGCTCGCCTTCATCACGCTCGCCAGCCTGGCATCGGTGCTGCTGCCGCTCGACCTGCGCACCGCGATGCTGCTGGTCACCGGGTGCTTCACCCTGGTCTACGTGCTCGGCACCGCGGCCGCGCTCAAACTGCTGCCGCCCGGCTGGTCCCGGCGGGGTGCCGGGGTCGCGTTCGCCGCGGTGCTCGCCCTGCTGGTGCTCAACGGGCCGCCCGCGCTGCTCAGCCTCGCGGTGGCGGCGGGCGCCGTGCTCTACGTCTCACTCAGGACGGCGCCGAAGATCGACAGCCCCTCGTCGAGCAGCGCCGGGTCTATCGCTCCGAAGCCGAACACGAATCCGGTCGAGTCGCTGCCGTAGGCGCCGAGGTCATTGACCGCCACGCCCCGGCGGGCCGCCGCGGCGACGACCTCGGCGGACCGGGCGCCCAGCGCCGTCACGTGCAGGCCCGCGGCGGACGGCACGACCTCGAGCCGGTCATGGGCGCCGAGCGCGGCGACGATGCGGGCGTGGCGGTCCGCGTACGCCTTGCCGGCCCGGCGCAGGTGCCGGGCCAGCTGGCCCTCGTCGATGAAGCGCGCGAGCGCGGCCTGCACCGCCACCTGGCCGTACCCGTCGCTGAGCTGCCGGGCCGCGACCAGCGCCTCCCGCAGCGCCGCCGGGGCCAGCACGAAACCGGTCCGCATGGCCGGGAGCATGGTCTTGGAGAAGGTGCCGACATACAGCACCCGGCCGACGGTATCCAGGCTGTACAGCGGCTCGAGCGGGCGCGCCGAGAAGCGGAACTCGCTGTCGTAGTCGTCCTCGACGATCGCCGCCTGCCGCCGCCGCGCCCAGTCCAGCAGGGCGTGGCGCCGCGCCAGGCTCATCGAGACGCCGAGCGGAAACTGATGCGACGGCGTCGCATAGACCACCCGCGCGGCGGCGGGCAGGGCGTCGACCACCAGGCCGTTGCCGTCCACGGGTACGCCGACCACGCGCGCGCCCAGCGAAGCGAACAGCCGCCGGGCAGGCGGGTATCCCGGCTCCTCGACGGCGACGACGTCGCCGGGGCGCAGCAGCACCCGGCCGATCAGGTCCAGCGCGTGCTGGGTGCCGTTGGTGACGAGCACGTCCGACTCGGCGGCCCGCACCGACCGGGAGTACCCGACGTAGCGGGCGATCGCCGCGCGCAGCGCGGGATGGCCGGACGGCTCGGCGTAGCCGCCGGGGTCGTTCGCCCGCAGCCGCAACTCCGCGGCGACGAGCCGCCGCCACGAATCGAACGGGAACAGCCGCGCGTCCGGGACACCGGTCCGGAAGTCGTATCGCGGTCGCGGCGCGCTCGCCGCCGTCGGCAGCGGGGTGAAGGTCCAGCCCGCCCGCGGGCGCAGCGGGTCGGCCGGTGCCCGCGGCGGCGCCGGTTCGTCCCGTACGGGTGCGACATACGTCCCCGCGCCGACCCGCGACACCAGGTAACCCTCGGCGACCAGCCGCTCGTACGCGGTCGCGACGCTGTTGCGCGCCAGCCCGAGGTCGGCGGCGAGCGCGCGGGTGGCGGGCAGCCGGTGCCCCACCGGCAGCCGGCCGTCCACGATGGCCGCCCGCAGGGCGCTGTAGACCCGCACCGTCTTCTCACCGGTGCCGTCGAGGCTGATGACCAGGTCCACGACGCTATTCTCGGGTGTCGGACACCCAGTTCGGGTCGCCGTGGTCGGAGCGCGGGCCGATCACCACGCCGGCCAGGTCGTCGAGCAGCTTGCGCTGTCCCGCGTCGAGGGACACGCCGAGGCTCGCCACGTTCTCGTCGACCCGCGCGGCGCGCCGGGTGCCGGGGATGGGCACGACCGGCAGGCCCAGCTCCTCGCCGCGGGCCCGCAGCCACGCGAGCGCGACCTGGGCCGGGGTCGCGCCGATCTCGGCGGCGACGCCCCGCACGCCCTCAACCACCGCCTGGTTGCGGTCGAACGCCTCGCCGGTGAAGCGGGTCAGCCCGGCACGCCAGTCCGCCGCGATCGCGGCCCGGTCCAGGGTCCCGGTGAGAAAGCCGCGGCCCAGCGGCGAGTACGGCACGAAACCCACGCCCAGCTCGGCGGCGGCGGGCACCACCGCGCGCTCGACGTCCCGGCTCCACAGCGACCACTCGCTCTGCACGGCGGCGATCGGATGCACCGCGCACGCCAGGCGCAGCTCCGCCGCGGTCACCTCGGAGAGCCCCAGGTGCCGGACCTTGCCGGCGCGGACCAGCTCCGCCATCGCGCCGACGGTCTCCTCGATCGGCACCGCCACCTGGCGCCGGTGCATGTAGTAGAGGTCGATGACGTCGGTGCCGAGCCGCCCGAGGCTGGCGTCGCACGCCTGCCGGACGTACGCGGCGTCGCCGCGGGTGGTCATGGTGCTCAGGTCGCCGTCGACCGTGGTGATGCCGAACTTGGTGGCGATGGTGACCTCGTCGCGGCGGTCGGCGAGCAGCCGGGCGATCAGCCGCTCGTTGCTGCCGGCGCCGTACAGGTCGGCGGTGTCGATGAAGGTCACCCCGGCATCGACGGCGTGGTGCAGGGTGGCGAGCGACTCGTCGTCCCGCGCCGGCCCGTAGACCTCGGCGAGGCCCATCGCCCCGTAGCCGAGCGCGCTCACGGTCAGTTTGTCGCCCAGTTCGATGCTGTGCACGATGTCTCCCGGGATAGGCCTTTCCCTACTCGTATCACCGGCGCGGGCGGCGGTGCCCGGTGACACTCGTCATAGCGCCGGCGCGATCGCCGCGCGGGCCCTCGGCGGCGACCGGGAAAACGCTTGCCGCCCGCCCGGCCGCTCTGCTGTCCTGTGTGGCATGCCGATGTTCCACTATCGCGGGCACTTCGGCCGGCGCCGGGCGGCGAGTCACGACGCCGGCCGCGACCCGGCGCCCGCCGTGGACTTCCTGGCCGGGCTGGCCGACGGCGGCCCGGTGCTGGAGCTGGCGATCGGCACCGGCCGGGTGGCGCTGCCGCTGGCCGCGCGCGGCCTCGCCGTCGAGGGGGTCGAGGGCTCGCCCGAGCTGGTGCAGAGGCTGCGCGCCAGGCCCGGCGGCGCGGACCTCCCGGTGGTCGTCGGCGACCTGGCCGACGTGGCCGTTCGCGGCCGGTTCCGGCTGGTCTACCTGATCTTCGACACGCTGTTCAACCTGGTCGACGCCGACCGGCAGGCGGACTGCCTCCGCAACGTCGCGCGGGTGCTCACCCCCGGCGGCGCGTTCGTCGTCGAGGCGTTCGTGCCGGATCTCGCCCGCTTCGAACGCGAGGAGCGCCAGGCCCGTATGCCGTCGGTGACCGAGGACTCCGCGGCGCCGCGGCTGCACCGGTACGACCGGGCCGCGCAGACGTTCATCCGGCAGACGCTGACGTACTCGGCGGGCGGCGTACGGCTGTGGCCGTTCGGCATGCACTACCTCTGGCCGGGGCAGATCGACCGGCTCGCGGAGCGGGCCGGCCTGCGGCTCGAGGCCCGCTACGCGGGCTGGCGCGGCGAGGTCTTCGACGCCGCCAGCACCGACCACGTCTCGGTGTACCGCAAACCGGGAGGCGGGAGCCCGGGCCGCGAGGCGCCGGGCTCCCGTGTCCCGTGAGGATCAGCTGCCGACGTAGAGGAGCCGGTTCGGCGAGCCGGTGCCGGGGCTGGTGACCACGCCGGACGTGGCCTTGTTGACCAGGTTGTCGCGCACCTGGGCCGGGGTCAGCGACGGGCTGACCGAGAGCACCAGCGCGGCCGCGCCCGCCACGTGCGGTGACGCCATCGACGTGCCGCTGATCGTGTTGGTTGCGCTGTCGGAGGAGTACCAGTCCGAGGTGATGGACGAGCCCGGCGCGAAGATGTCCAGGCAGGTGCCGTAGTTGGAGTACGACGCCTTGGCGTCGGTGCTCGTGGTGGCGCCGACGGTGATGGCCGAGGCGACCCGCGCCGGCGAGGAGTTGCAGGCGTTGGCGCTCGAGTTGCCCGCCGCGAGGGCGTAGGTGACGCCCGAGCTGATCGAGTTGGCGACCGCGTTGTCGAGTGTGGAACTGGCGCCGCCGCCGAGGCTCATGTTCGCCACCGCCGGCTTGACCGCGTTCTGGGTGACCCAGTTGACGCCGGCGATGACGCCCGCGGTGGTGCCGCTGCCGGAGCAGTTGAGCACCCGGACGCCGACGAGCTTGACCTGCTTCGCGACGCCGTAGGTGGCGCCGCCGACCGTGCCGGCGACGTGGGTGCCGTGGCCGTTGCAGTCCACGCCGCCCGAGCCGACCGCGTCGTAGCCGTAGCGCGCCCGGCCGCCGAAGTCACCGTGCGTGTACTTGATGCCGGTGTCGATGATGTACGCCGTCACATTGCTCGCCGTCGCCGTGTAGGTGTAAGTGGTGCTCAGCGGGCGCGCCCGCTGGTCGATGCGGTCGATGCCCCAGGTCGCGCCGGTCTGCGTGGTGAGCAGCGAGACCCGCTGGTTCTGCTCGACATAGGCGACGCTCGGATCGGCGGCGAGCCGCTTCGCGGCGGCCTCGCTCATGGTGGCCTCGAAGCCGTCGAGGGCGGCGCCGAACGTCCGCCGGACCTTCGCGCCGTAGCCACGGGCGAGCTCCGCCGACTTGTCGCCGACGGCGGCGACGCGGCTCGTCCTCGTCTTCACCGCGGCCGCCTTGAGCACCACGATGTAGCTGCCCGCGACCGCGTCGGCGGTCCCGGCGAGCCGGATCTGCCCGGTGGCCGGAGCCGCCGCCGCCGGGGCGATCGTCGCGGCGGTCGTCGTCGCCGCGACAAGCAGGGTGACGGCCAGGAACCGGCCGCTTCGTAGGGGTCGAATCGCCATGCTCTTCCTCTCTCGCGCCTGCCGGACCCCGATGTGTCCCGGGGCTCGTGGCCCGCGGAGAAATGGGACGACAATCGGTCCGCTGTGTACAGAGATTAGAGCCGAGATGTAGACGAGCCTCTATATCGAATGGGCCATATCGGCGATTGTTAACAATCTTGACCTTCGCGGGAACCGCTTCGGTGACGGCGTCGATCGGCTTCGCGGCACGTCCGCGCCACCCTGGGTGGGCCATCGCGGTCAGGGAGGGGCCCAGCGGGGGTTGTGCGCGAGCGGCCCGGCGGACGACCGATTTACGTCGACACTGTTAACGGCGAGCGGTGCACAAACGGCCGTATTTTCTGCGCGCCCTCAAAGATCGAGACCCTCGGCGCGCAGACTGCCGCGATCCGGCGGACCCGCGTCCCGTAACGGAGGCATCGACGCAGGTAGGATTGTTGCGTAGGTCACTTCGAGGCGATCGGAGATTGACCGGCGGGGTGCTCTGGCCCTCGCGGCCCGCTGGCAATACTCTTCGGTAACTCAGCTGTCACATGAATACACCCCCATAGACGCACAGAGGCGGCGCCCGATGACTCTCGAGGTTCCCTACCGGTCGATTCCGGACATGTTCCTGCAACGTGTGCGGGCGACCCCGAACAATCAGGCGTTCGCCGTACCGACCGCGGACGACACCGCGATCACCTGGCTCACCTGGTCCGAGATCGGCGAGCGCGCCTGCGCGATCGCCGCGGGCCTCGCCGGGCTCGGTGTCGGTCTCGAGGACCGGGTCGCCATCCTCAGCGGCACCCGGCTCGAGTGGGTCCTGGCGGACCTCGGCATCAACTGCGCCGGCGCGGCGACCACGACCGTCTACCCGACCACCGAGCCCGAGGACGCCGCATACATCGTGGCCGACTCGGGGTCGAAGATCCTGGTGGCGGAGAACCCCGAGCAGGCGTTGAAGCTCTCCGGGGCCGACACCGCGATCACGCACACCATCCTGATCGACGGGCTGGCCGATGCCGGCGCGACGCCGCCGCAGCTCACCCTCGCCGAGCTCGAGGAGCGCGGCCGCGCCGCGCTCGCCGAGCAGCCGGACCTGGTCGACCGCATCGTCGAGGGCATCGGCCCCGACAACCTGGCGACGCTGATCTACACCTCCGGCACCACCGGCCGGCCCAAGGGCGTTCAGCTGCTGCACCGCGGCTGGACCTGGGAGGGCGTCGCCCAGCTGGGCACCGGCCTGTTCACGTCGACCGACCTGCAGTACCTGTGGCTGCCGCTGTCGCACTCGTTCGGCAAGACGCTGGTCTGCGGAATAATCCACGTGGGCGTGCCGACCTACATCGACGGCCGCGTCGACAAGCTCGTCGCCATGCTGTCGGTGGTCAAGCCGACGCTGATGTGCGCGGCGCCCCGCATCTTCGAAAAGGTCTACAACAAGACGGTCACGACGGCGCTCGCCGCCGGCGGCGCCAAGGCGAAGATCTTCAGCTGGGCCGTCGGCATCGGCAAGGAGAAGGTCCGGCTCGAGCAGGCCGGCAAGCCGCTCGGCAGCGCGCTCAAGGCCAAGTACGCGGTCGCCGAGAAGCTCGTCTTCAGCAAGCTGCAGGAGCGCCTCGGCGGCCGGCTGCGCGTGCTGGTCTCCGGCTCCGCGCCGCTGAGCCCCGACATCGCGGAGTTCTTCGCGGCGGCGAACCTGCCGATCCGGGAGGGCTACGGCCTCACCGAGTCGTGCGCGGCCAACTTCGTCAACAAGATGGGCAAGCTCAAGCTCGGCACGGTCGGACAGGCCCTCGCCGACCTCGAGTGCCGCATCGACAGCGACGGCGAGATCCTGCTGCGCGGCGCCCCGGTCATGCGCGGCTACCACAACCTGCCCAAGGAGACGGAGGAGGCGTTCACCGAGGACGGCTTCTTCCGCACCGGCGACATCGGCGAAATCGACGCCGACGGCTTCCTCAAGATCACAGACCGGAAGAAGGACCTGGTCAAGACGTCGGGCGGCAAATACATCGCCCCGTCCGCGATCGAGGGCCAGTTCAAGGCGATCTGCCCCTACACCTCGCAGGTGGTCATCGTCGGCCAGGCCCGCAACTTCGTGACCATGCTGATCTCGCTCGACGAGGACGCGATCAAGAGCTGGGCCAACGGCGGGCCGCTGGCCAGCCACAGCTACGCGGAGATCCTGGCGGCCTCGGAGACACAGGCACTGGTCGCGGGCTACGTCGAGGAGCTCAACGGCAAGCTGAACCGGTGGGAGACGGTCAAGAAGTTCGCCATCCTGCCGCGCGACCTCACCATCGAGGACGGCGAGATCACCCCGTCGATGAAGATCAAGCGCCGCAGCGTGGAGACCAACTTCTCCGCCCAGATCGAGCAGATGTACGCGGGCAGCCTCGCCCAGTTGTAGGCACCCCCGCACTGCGTAACGAGCGCCGCGATCCCCTGATCGCGGCGCTCGTCCGCCTTTCGGGACCGGTTGCCTGCCGCGGGCCGGGTGCCCGTCAGGCGATGACGGCCGGCGTACGCCAGGCCGGGCGGGTGGCCCGGTCCAGATCGTGGCGCACGGACGCGATCCGGCGGATGGCCTCGGTGAGGTCGTCGGCGGCGAGCGTGAACGGCAGCCGCATGAACCGTTCGAGGGTGCCGTCGAGGCCGAAGCGCGGCCCGGGCGCGAGCCGCACCCCGACGTCCTCCGCCGCGCGGGCCAGCGCGCTGGAGATCGGGCCGTCGAGCTCGGCCCAGAGCGTCACCCCGCCGGCCGGCACCGTGAACCGCCACTCCGGCAGATGCTCCCCGAGCGCGGCGACGAGCGCGTCCCGGCGGAACGACAGCTGCGCGCGCCGGGCCGCGACGATCGTCTCCGCGTCGCGGAGCAGGTGCACGGCGACGAGTTGTTCGAGCACCGGGCTGGCCATGTCGACGCCGACCCGCAGGGCGGCCAGGCGCTGCACCAGCGGCGCCGACGCGCGCACCCAGCCGATCCGCAGGCCGCCCCAGTAGGCCTTGCTCATGCCGCCGATGGACACGACCCGCGAGTGCCGGTCGAAGAGGGCGACCGGCGGCGGCACCGGCGTGCCGTCCAGCGGCAGATCCACGAAGGACTCGTCGACGACGAGCTCGGTGCCGGCCGCGTGCGCCGTGGCCGCCAGCCGCTCGCGCAGCTCGACGGGCATCAGGTGGCCGGTCGGGTTGTGGAACTCGGGGATCACGTAGGCGAGGCGCGGCCGGGTCTGACGCAGGGCGCCCAGCAGCATCTCGCCGTCCCAGCCGTCGGCGGCGTCCAGCCCGTGCGTGCTGATCCGGGCCCGCCGCGCGGAGAGGGCGGCGAGGGCGTTGGGATAGGTCGGCGACTCCACCAGCACCGAGGCGCCGGCCGGGACGGACAGCCGCAGCACCAGGTCGAGCGCCTGCTGCGTGCCGCTGGTGATGAGGATCTGCTCCGGGCTGGTCGGCACGCCACGGCCGGAGTAACCGGCCGCGACCGTCTCGCGCAGCTCCATGAGGCCGATCGGGTGATAGCCCGCGCTGCCGAGAAAGCGCGGCAGCTCGTCGGCGGCGGCGCGGGCCGCGGGCACGAGCTCGACCGGCGCGGCCGAGGCCGCGACGCCCATGTCGATCATGTCCATGTCGTCGTCCGGCGTCCACAGGCCCGAGGAGGCGACCCGGTGCCCGTTCGGCAGGGTGGTCCAGCTGCCGGCACCGCGCCGGCTGGTGAGATGGCCGGTCTCCCGCAGCGACCGGTACGCGGCGGTGACCGTCGTCCGGCTGACCCCGAGCGACTCGGCGAGCTCGCGTTCGGCGGGCAGGCGCACGCCCAGCGGCAGCCGGCCGTCGGAGAGCAGCCCGCGGATGGCGCCGGCGAGCGCGGCATAGTCGGGGCTGCGATGCCGCCCCGGAAGCGAGTGCCACTGGCCCAGGAGGCGGGCCAATTGGCCTCCCCGAATGGATGTGGTCATGGCCACCTCCCCGAAATTGGCACTTCCGCGCCGTCCAATTGGCCTTCAGAGTGGCACTTATGAGCCGCATGAGCAACCTCGTCCCCGTCGGCTCCCGCCTCCCGCGCCGCACGACCCAGCTGTTCGCGGGCCTGATCCTCTACGGGATCAGCATGGCCTTCATGATGGAGAGCAGCCTCGGCCTGACGTCCTGGGACGTGTTCCACCAGGGCGTGTCGAAGGCCACCGGGCTGACCTTCGGCCAGGTGGTCATCCTGGCGGGCATCCCGATCCTGATGCTGTGGATCCCGCTGCGGCAGAAGCCCGGCTTCGGCACGATCGCGAACCTGGTACTGATCGGCCTCGTCGTCGACCCCGCGCTGGCCCTGCTGGCACCGGGCGAATCGATGGCGATGCGCGTCACGTACCTGCTGGTCGGCATCGCCCTGAACGGCGTGGCGACGGCGATGTACATCGGCGCCCGCTTCGGGCCCGGGCCGCGCGACGGGCTGATGACCGGGCTGGTGAACCGCTTTCCGCGGCTGTCGATCCGGCTGGTGCGCACCAGCATCGAACTTCTGGTGCTGGGGGTCGGCCTCATCCTGGGCGGCACGGTCGGCGTCGGCACCGTCGCGTACGCGCTGGCGATCGGGCCGCTGGTGCAGCTGTTCATGCCGATCTTCGCGACCGCGCCCAGGGAGCCGGCGCAGGACGCCGTGGCGGTGGACGCCGCGGAGGTGGCTCCGGTCCCGTCCACCTGATCCGCTCCCGTCCCGAACCGCCCAGTAATCGCCGCGGCAACCCGGCCGACCGAACCGCCGCTCCATCGCGGCGGCAACCCGGCCGGCCGAACCGCCGCTCAATCGCCGTGGCGGACTCGGCCGGCCGATCCGTCCAGATCGGAGCTCCGGGTATGGCACGGATCCCCCGCGAGGTCGGCCCGCTTCCGGCGATCCCGGTGGGGTGCGGGCGAAATGTCCGGGATGAGGACACGGCTTGGTGATCATCCAGACACATTTGCTTTCCGGTTCGACGGCCGCACGGCATCATGTCGACATGGGGGCTGGCGATTGGCATTGGAACGATGCTTGGATCTTCGTGTCGACAGTCATCGCCGAGCGCCTCGAGCGTGACCGGGCGCTCCACGCGGCGCTGCCGGTAACCGGGGCGAGCCTCGCGGACGTGCTCGCGGCGGCCGACTTCCTGCACCACAGCGTGCCCAGCCGCGCCGAGCTGGAGGATTCCATCCGCCGGCTGGTCGGCGCCGGCCTGCTCACCGTCGACGACGACCTCATCGAGGTGGCCTCCGCGGGCGAGCAACTGTGGCGCACCCGGCCGTTCAGCGGCCTGTCCTCGGCCGTGGTGACCTTGCAGGCCCAGCTGAACCGGGCCGCGACCCCGGGCGAATCGGACTGGTCGCTCGATGAGCAGACCTACAACGCCGCGGTCCGCGAGTATTCGCTCCGGCTCGCCGACGGCCGCTGACCCGGCAGACGCTCCACCGACCGCCGGGTGGCGGGTGGCCTGTTCGCGCAGCCCGTCCGCGCGACACGACCCGAGCCCCGACCCGAACGTCTGGAGCGCCCCGGCGTGCACGGTGCCGCCGACCCGTCGCCGAAACCGCCGCACGGGCACGGCCGACCCTCGCGGGACCTAGCGCCCGAGCAGCGCCGCACCAGACCCTGCCGGACCCACCACGCCTGCACCGCCGCACCTGGTCCCGCGAGGCCTACCGCCCGAGCAACGCCGCGCCGATGGGCGCGGGCGGTGCCGTCAGCGGACCGGGTTGCCCGCGTCGCGCAGCCGCTGCTTGACCTCGCCGATCGTCAGGTCTCCGAAGTGGAAGACGCTCGCGGCAAGCACGGCGTCGGCGCCGGCCGCGACCGCCGGCGGAAAATGATCCACCTCGCCGGCGCCGCCGCTCGCGATCACCGGGATGTCGACCACCGCGCGCACGGCGGCGATCAGATCCAGGTCGAACCCGGCCTTGGTGCCGTCGGCGTCCATCGAGTTGAGCAGGATCTCGCCGGCGCCCAGCTCGGCCACCCGCCGCGCCCACTCGACGGCGTCCAGGCCGGCGCTGCGGCGGCCGCCGTGCGTGGTCACCTCCCAGCCGCTCGGGTGCTCCGGGGACGGCCCGGACGCGACCCGCCGAACGTCAAGCGAGAGCACCAGCACCTGATTGCCGAACCGGTCGGCGATCTCCGCGATCAGCTCGGGCCGGTTGATCGCCGCGGTGTTGACACCGACCTTGTCGGCGCCGGCGCGCAGCAGCGTGTCGACGTTTTCCACCGAACGCACGCCGCCGCCGACGGTCAGCGGGATGAACACCGACTCGGCGGTGCGCCGGACCACGTCGAGCATGGTCCCGCGGTCGTCCGAGGAGGCGGTCACGTCGAGGAAGGTCAGCTCGTCCGCGCCGGCGGCGTCGTAGGCGGCGGCCAGCTCGACCGGATCTCCCGCGTCCCGCAGATCGACGAAGTTGACGCCCTTGACCACTCGCCCCGCGTCAACGTCAAGACAGGGAATCACCCGCACAGCCACCGTCATGTCCCAACCCTATCGAGCCGCACGTCAGCGAGCGCGCGGATATCCACAGGCCGGAACGCGACGCCGCCGGACACCAGGAGTCTCATCGGCACGCCGGCCATGACCGCCTGCACTCCGAACTCCCCCACCGCAACCGGCCCTCACGGCGGGCGGAACCATCCCTGCCCGCGCGGCGTGAGACCTCGACAGCCCGGCCCGCGGCTGCACGAGACGCGGCAGCGCAACCGCAGTGCCCTGACCACTCGGGCGCGCCTCCCTATGGAAGGGTGGCCGCATGCTGGGCGGACGGTCGGAGAACCCGGAACTCTGGGCCTTCCTGCAATCGCTGCACCCTGGCGAGATCCTTTCCGGCACCGTCACCGCGATCGAGCGGTTCGGCGTGTTCGTGGCGCTGGACGACGGCCCGGACCACCCGATCTTCCCGGGCGTCGGGTTCATCACGCTCCCCGAACTGTCCTGGCGGACCGGCGGCGAACCCGCCGACGACGTGGTGCGGGTCGGGCAGCGCATCTCCGCCGAGTTCCTGCAGTTCGACACGCACAACCTGGAGGCGAGGCTGTCGCTGCGGGCGATGTGGCCGGACCCCTTCCAGGCGTTCGCCGACCGCACGGCGGTGGGGCAGGAACTGCACGGACGGGTCACCGCGCTGATCTCGTTCGGCGTCTTCGTCGAGGTCGCCGACGGGATCGAGGGACTGCTCCACCGGCAAGAGCTCACATCGACGCCCGCGGAAAGGCCACCTGACGTCGACAGGACCGACGGACCCGCCCACCACCACAAGCACACACCGACGCCCACGCAAGAGCCCCCAGACGTCGACAAGACCGACGGACCCGCCCACCACCACAAGCACACACCGACGCCCACGCAAGAGCCGCCAGACATCGACAAGACCGACGGACCCGCCCACCACCACGAGCTCACGCCGGCGCCCACGGCAGGGCCGCCGGACGGCTTCCAGGTCGGCGACGAGGTCGCGGTCGTCGTCCTGGACGTCGATCGGGAGCGGCGGAGGCTGTCGCTGACGCTCCCCGCCTAGCGCGTCAGGCCCCGGATGCGTTCCGCCTGGGCGAGTCGCAGGGCTATGCCGCGGTGGAGAAGGCCGGTGATCAGCTCGAGCTCGGCGGCCGAACAGCCGGCCAGTTCGCGACGCCCGCCTTTTCGATCGGGCCGTAGACGCGTTCGATCAGGCCCACCGCGTCCCGGCGTGGGGGCGACGACGGCCCGCCCGCGGTCGGCGGCGTCCACCGCACGGGTGAGGTGGCCCGCCGCGACCAGCCGCTGGACGGCCTGATCGCGGCCGGGCTGAGCTTGGCGGCGCCGGCAAGTGCCGCGGCCGACATCGTGCCGGCCTCGATGACCAGCCCGAGGGGAACCGCGACGCCCACGCCAGACCGCGACGATCCGCGCGCGACCTCAGGCCGGGATGATCCGTGGGCGGCCGCCCACGTACGCCTCGACCTCGATCTCCATCAGGTGCTCGGGGTCCAGCAGCCCGGCCACCACCACCAGCGTCGACACGGGCCGCACCTCGCCGAAGACCTCGCCGTGCGCCCCCGCCACCGCGTCCGCGTGCGCCGCGTCCGTGATGTACATCCGGGTCCGGATGACGTCCGCGAGGCCCGCGCCCGCCCCCGCGAGGGCGTCGAGCGCGATCCCGATCGCCGTCAGCGCCTGCGCGCGCGGATCACCGACTCCGGTCACCGCGCCGTCGACGGTCGCCGTGCACCCGGCCGTGATCAGCAGGTCGCCGGCCCGGACCACGCGGGAGTAGCCGTACCGGGCCTCCCAGGGGCCGCCGGACCCGAAGCGCTCGATCTCGGTCATGCCCGCGCCAGCACCTCGATCGCCTCCGCCACCGTGAACGCGCCCGCGTAGAGCGCCTTGCCCGCGATCACGCCCTCCACCCCGAGGTGTTCCAGGGTCGCGAGCGCGCGCAGGTCGTCCAGCTTGGACACGCCGCCGCTGGCGATCACGGGCTTGTCGGTGCGGTCGCAGACCTCCCGCAGCAGGTCCAGGTTCGGGCCGCGCATCGTGCCGTCCTTGGTGATGTCGGTGACCACATATCGTGCGGCGCCGGCCTTGTCGAGGCGCTCCAGCACCTCGAACAGGTCGCCGCCGTCGCGGGTCCAGCCGCGGGCCGCCAGGGTGCGGCCGCGCACGTCGAGGCCGATCGCCACCCGGTCGCCGTACTCGCCGCAGATCCGGTCGCACCACTGCGGGTCCTCGAGGGCCGCGGTGCCGATGTTGACCCGGGCGGCGCCGGTGGCGAGCGCGGCGCGCAGGGACGCGTCGTCGCGGATGCCGCCGGAGAGTTCGACCTTCACGTCGAGGCGGCCGACCACCTCGGCGAGCAGCGCGGCGTTGGAGCCCCGGCCGAACGCCGCGTCGAGGTCGACGAGGTGCACCCAGTCTGCGCCGTCGTTCTGCCAGGCGAGGGCGGCCTCGAGCGGGTCGCCGTAGCTGGTCTCCGAGCCCGCGGCGCCCTGTACGAGGCGGACCGCCTGGCCGTCGGCGACATCAACCGCGGGCAGCAGCGTCAGGGTCACGAGGAAGCTCCTATCAGAATTCAACGAGCGAACGGAACGAGGGAGAACCGAGGGGTCAGGAGCGGCGGCCGAGGACGACGACGACCAGCGCGGGCAGGACAAGAACGATCATGGCGATCAGCACGAGGCGAAGCGCGAGCTCCGGCACGAGGAACCACACCGCCGACGCCGCGAGCAGCGGCACGACGACGATGCCCGTGCGCTGGGCGCGGCTGCGCCGGTAGAGCCGGCCGGGGCTCGAGCGCCGGCCGGGCCTCAACGAGCCGACCAGGGCGCGGCGACTCTGCCGCCGGGCCGAGCGGCGGGCCCGGGCGGCCTTTTCCTTCTCCGCGACGACGAGCCGTTCGGCGCGCCGTTTCGCGCGTTCCTTGCTCACCGCGCGGCGGAGGAGGGCAGACCCGCCACCCAGTTGTTCAGCAGCGCGAACCCGGCGTCGGACGATTTCTCCGGGTGGAACTGGGCCGCGGACAGCGGTCCGTGCTCCACGGCGGCGGCGAACGGCAGGTCGTGCGCGGCCGTGGTGACCCGGGCGCCGGCGGCACGCAGCGCACCCAGGTCGCCGGCCGCGTAGGAGTGGACGAAGTAGAACCGCGCGTCGGACGGCACGCCGTCGAGCAGCACCGACCCGGCGGGCACGGTCACCGTGTTCCAGCCCATGTGCGGGATGCGCCGCGCGGTCAGCCGGGTCACGGCCCCCGGCAGCAGCCCGAGCCCGCGGGTCTCGACGCCGTGCTCGACGCCCGACTCGAAGAGGATCTGCATGCCGACGCAGATGCCGAGCACCGGCCGGCCGGCCGCGACCCGCTCGGCGATGACCGGGCCGGCGCCGAGCTTCTCGATGCCGGCCATGCACGCCGCGTAGGCGCCCACGCCGGGCACGACCAGGCCGTCCGCGGCGGCCGCGACCGCCAGGTCGTCGGTCACCGTCACGGCCGCCCCGGTACGCGCGAGGGCGCGCTCGGCCGACCGCAGGTTGCCGGAGCCGTAGTCCAGGATCACCACCTCGGTCATCAGCTGTCCCCCGGCAGCATCCAGGCGACCCCGCCGGCGAGCGCCAGCAGGGCGAGCGTGGCGACCAGGCCGATGCTGAACTTCGTGGCGCCCTGCCGGACCAGCGTGATCACGCCGCCGACCAGGATGCCGCACAGGCCGAGCAGCAGGACCGGGACGAGGCTCACAGCACGCCCTTCGTGGACGGGAGCGCACCCGCGTTGCGCGGGTCGATCTCGACGGCCGCGCGCAACGCCCGGGAGAACGCCTTGAACTGCGTCTCCACGACGTGGTGCGCGTCCGGCCTGCCGCCGTCGCGGGCCGCGCGCAGCACGCTCACGTGCAGCGTCACCTTGGCGGCGTGGCCGAACGACTCGAAGATGTGCCGGGTCATGCTGGTCGGGTAGACGGGCCCGATGTACGGCGCCAGCTCGGGCTCGTCGTGCACCACGTAGGGCCGGCCAGACAGGTCGACGGCGGCCCGCACGAGCACCTCGTCCATGGGGATCGTCGCCGAGCCGTAGCGCCGGATGCCGGCCTTGTCGCCGAGTGCCCGCGCGAACGCCTCGCCCAGCGCGATGGCCGTGTCCTCCATGGTGTGGTGCGCGTCGATCTCGAGGTCGCCCTCGGTGCGCACGGTCAGGTCGAAGCCGCCGTGCTTGGCCAGCTGGTTGAGCATGTGGTCGTAGAAACCCACGCCCGTCGACAGCTCGCCCTTGCCGGTGCCGTCGAGGTCGATCTCGACCAGCACCTTGGTCTCATTGGTTACGCGCTCGACGCGCGCGGTGCGAGTCACTGCAGGGCCTCCAGGAAGGCGTCGGTTTCGGATTCTGTTCCCGCGGTCACCCGCAGCCAGCCGGCCAGGCCGACGTCGCGGACGAGCACACCGCGGTCGAGCAGGCGCTGCCACGCGACGTGCTGGTCGCCGCCGACCTCGAAGAGCACGAAGTTGGCGTCGCTGTCGGCCACCCGCAGGCCGCGGGCGCGCAGGGTGGTGACGATGCGGTCGCGCTGCTCCTTGATGGCGTCCACAGTCGAGAGCAGCGCGTCGCGCCGGCCGAGCGCCGCCCGGGCCGCGGCCTGCGTCAGCGCCGACAGGTGGTAGGGCAGGCGGACGAGCTGGACGGCGTCGACCACGGCGGGGTCGGCGGCGAGATAGCCGAGCCGGCCGCCGGCGAAGCCGAACGCCTTGCTCATGGTGCGGGTGACGACGAGCCGCGGGTGCCCCGGCAGCAACGACAGCGCGCTGGGCGTGCCGGCCCGGGCGAACTCGGCGTAGGCCTCGTCGACCACGACCATGCCCGGCGCCGCCCGCAGCACCGCGTCGACCACCTCGGGGTCGAGCGCGGTGCCGGTCGGATTGTTGGGCGAGCAGAGGAACACCAGATCCGGCGCGTGCCGGGAGATCTGTGCCACCGCGGAGGCGGGGGTGAGGCCGAAGCCGGGGTCGCGCAGCGCACCGATCCACCGCGTGCCGGTGCCGGCGGCGAGCAGCGGGTGCATCGAGTAGGACGGGCCGAAGCCCAGCGCGGAGCGCCCCGGGCCCGCGAACGCCTGCAGCAGCTGCTGCTGCACCTCGTTGGAGCCGTTGGCCGCCCACAGGTGCGCCGCGGTGAGGCCGTGGCCCAGGTAGTCGGCGAGGTCGGCGCGCAGGGCCACCGCGTCCCGGTCGGGGTAGCGGTTGAGGTCGCGCAGCTCGGCGTGCACCGCCTTGCCGATCGCGTCCACCACGGCGTCGGGAACCGGGTAGGAATTCTCGTTGGTGTTGAGCCGCACGGCCACGTCGAGCTGGGGCGCGCCGTATGGCGACCGGCCGCGCAGGTCGTCACGGACGGGCAGGTCGTCGATCGTGGTCACGAACCGAACCTCGCCATCACGGCCTGGCCGTGCGCCGGCAGGTTTTCCGCGTTGGCCAGCGCCACCACGTGCTGGGCGACGTCGCGCAGCGCCGCCTCGTCGTACTCGATGACGTGGATGCCGCGCAGGAACGACTGGACCGACAGGCCGGACGAGTGGCGGGCGCAGCCCGCCGTCGGCAGCACGTGGTTGGAGCCGGCGGCGTAGTCGCCGAGCGAGACGGGCGAGTAGGCGCCGACGAAGATCGCGCCGGCGTTGCGCACCCGCATCGCCAGCGCGCGCGCGTCCCGGGTCTGGATCTCGAGGTGCTCGGCCGCGTAGGCGTCGACGACGCGCAGGCCCTGCTCGATGTCGTCCACCAGGACGACGCCGGACTGTGCACCGCCGAGCGACTCGCGCACCCGCGCCTCGTGCTTGGTGGCCGGCACCTGGATGGCCAGCTGGGCGTCGACCGCGTCCGCCAGCGCCGGCGAGTCGGTGACCAGCACGCTCGCGGCGAGCGGGTCGTGCTCGGCCTGGCTGATCAGGTCGGCCGCGACGTGCGCCGGCGAGGCGGAGTCGTCGGCCAGGATGGCGATCTCGGTGGGGCCGGCCTCCGCGTCGATGCCGACCGTGCCCTGCAGCAGGCGCTTGGCGGCGGTCACCCAGATGTTGCCGGGGCCGGTGATGACGTCGACCGGTTCGCAGCGGTCGGCCTCGTCGGCGCCGTCCGACCCGTAGCCGAGCATGGCGATGGCCTGGGCGCCGCCGACCGCGTAGACCTCGTCGACGCCGAGCAGCGCGCACGCGGCGAGCACCCGGGCGTCGGGCAGGCCGCCGTTGTCCCGCTGCGGCGGGCTGGCCACCACCAGCGACTCGACGCCGGCCACCTGGGCTGGCACCACGTTCATGACCACGGTGGACGGATAGACGGCCAGGCCGCCGGGAACGTAGAGGCCGACGCGGGCGACCGGCACGTGCCGCTCGGTGACGCTGCCGCCGGGCACCACCTGGGTGGTGACGTCGGCGCGCCGCTGGTCGCCGTGCACCTTGCGGGCCCGCTCGATGACGACGAGCAGGGCGGCCCGCACGTCCGGGTCGAGCTCGCCGGCGGCCGCGGCGATCGCCTCCCGCGGCACCCGCAGGCGCTCGATCACGAGGCCGTCGAACCGATGCGTCGTCTCCCGGATCGCCGAGAAGCCATGCTCGCGCACCGCCGCCACGACGGGACGCATCTTCTCGACCGCCGCTGAGACGTCGAGCTGGGCACGGGGCAGCAGGCCGCGGGGGTCCCGGCGGGAGCCGCGCAGGTCAATCCGGTTCAGCACGGGGCCAAGTCTAGGCGGCGCCTCCGACAGGCCTCCGTTGCCGTTCCAGGCAGTGGGAACGGAGGTTTCGCCGCTTTTGCGCGTACCGGATCCGAAGATCGCCGGGGCGGGAGGCGCGCGGACGGCGACCGGGCCGATACGCTCGCACCGTGGGCGCGATTATCCCGGTCTTCCCGCTGGGCACGGTGCTCTTTCCCGGCCTGGTGCTGCCCCTGCACATCTTCGAGGAGCGATATCGCACGCTGGTGCGCGACCTGGTCGCCACCACGGACGACGAGCCGCACGAGTTCGGCGTGGTGACGCTGAAATACGGCTGGGAGGTCGCGGCGCCGGACGCCGACGCCGAGCGCCCGGCGGACGAGCTGGCGGTCACCGTCGACCAGTTGTACGACGTCGGCTGCACGGCCGAGCTGCGGCAGGTGACCGAGCTGCCCGACGGCCGCTTCGACATCGTCACGGTCGGCCGGCGGCGCTTCCGGGTGGTCGCGATAGCGGCGCAGACCCAGCCGTACGTGACCGCCGAGGTGGAGTGGCTGCCCGACGAGGAGGGCAGCGGCCCGGCCGCGACGCTGCTCGCGCCGCGGGTGCTGGCCGCGTTCCGCACCTACCTGGATCTGCTGCGCCCCGACTCCGAGGTGCTGGACCAGGTGCCGGACGACCCGACCGTGCTGTCCCACCTGGTCGCGGCGACCGCGCAGCTCACCACCGACGAGCGGCACGAGTTGCTGGCGTCGCCCGACACGGCCACCCGGCTGCGCACCGAGCTGCGGCTGCTCAACCGCGAGGCGGGTCTGCTGGCCAAGGTGCGGGCGGTGCCGGTGCCGCTGTCGGATCTGGCCCGGCCGGTGAGTCCGAACTAGCGCCCGTCAGGTCGTCCGTCAGGTCGCCCGTGAGGTCGTGGCCGTAGCCCGGCTTGGCGCCCGGCAGGTCCAGGTCCGGATCGTTGGACCAGCCGGCCAGCAGCGTGGTGACGATCACCGCGGCGAAGGCGATCACCAGCAGGGCGCCGTGCGCGTGCAGGTCCGGCGGCCGGGCGTAGGTCGCGCCGACGGCCGAGGTGTCCTGCCAGTGGTTCCAGTCGCTCAGCCCGACCAGCCGGCCGACCTGCCAGGTGACCAGGGCGCAGGCGAGGCCGCCGAAGGTCACCCCGAGCACCAGGGCGGGGCCGCGGTCGCGGCGCAGCAGCAGCCAGATCAGGACCGCGGCGATCAGGCCGAAGCCGAAGCCGATCAGGGTGAACCACGCGTCCGCCGCGATGTACTCCTCCGGCGAGGGGTCGTTGACCACGATGCCGTTCTGCCCCGCGTTGATCACCGGCACCGACGGGGCGAGCCACGACCAGAGCAGGCCGAGCGGCGCGCCGGCGGCCGCCAGCCCCAGCGTCACCACCGCCACCACGGACACCGTGCGCAGCACCGTCCGGTGCTGCGGGCGCGGCTGCTCCCAGGGCATCGCCTCGGAGGGCGGGCCGAACGGGTAGGTCGGCTGCTGCGAGTCGTAGGGCGGCGGCACCTGCCCGTAGTGCTGCGGGGCCGACTCCTGGCTGGGGTTCACGCCCCGATCCTGCCAGGTCCGCCGGCGGCGACCGTGAGGAGCATCAGAGCACCGCCGACGGGCCGAGGATCGTCTTCAGGTCGGCGCGCAACGCGGGCGTCGGCGCGACCCGCACGGCACCCAGCCGGAAGATCGTCGTACGGCTGCCGTTCTGCAGGTGCACGTGCACCTCGGCGTCGCCGGGATGGCTGACCAGGATCTCCTTGAGCTCGTCGACAAGCGGCGGCGTGCACCGGGTGATCGGCATGGTCAGGGTGATCGGCTTGCTGTCCGGGTTGTGGGTCACGTCGGGCATCGACATGTCCATCGCCATGATCCGCGGGGTGTCGTCGCGGCGGTCCACCCGGCCCTTGACCACGACGATGGCGTCCTCGGCGATGTACTGCCCGATCACCTCGTAGGTGTTGGGGAAGAAGAGCGCCTCGACGCCGCCGGCCAGGTCCTCCAGGGTGGCCGAGGCCCAGGCGCGGCCCTGCTTGGTGATGCGGCGCTGCACGCCGGTGAGGATGCCGGCGAGCGTGACGATCTGCCCGTCCGGCACCGAACCGTCCTCGTTGAGCGCCGCGATGGTCGTGTCGGCCGAGTTGTGCAGGAGTTGCTCGAGGCCCGCGAGCGGGTGGTCGGAGACGTAGAGGCCGAGCATCTCCCGCTCGAAGGCGAGCTTGTCGCGCTTGTCCCACTCGCTGTCGCCGATGGTCGGCATGGCGACCGTCGCCGCGCTGCCCGCGCCGGAGTCCTCGCCGAACGATGCGAACAGGTCGAACTGGCCGGCCGCCTCGTTCTTCTTGACGTCCGCGTACGCGTCGATCGCCTCGGCGTGCACGGCGAGCAGGCCCTTGCGGGTGTGCCCCATCGAGTCGAAGGCGCCGGCCTTGATCAGGGATTCCACGGTCTTCTTGTTGCAGGCGACGGCGTCGACCTTGGACAGGAAGTCGTAGAAGTCCTGATACTCGCCCTTCTCCTTGCGGCACCGGGCGACCGCCTCGACCACGTTGTTGCCGACGTTGCGGACCGCGGCCAGGCCGAAGCGGATGTCCGTGCCGACCGGCGTGAACGGGCCGGCGGACTGGTTGACGTCCGGCGGCAGCACCTGGATGCCCATGCGCCGGCACTCCGCCAGGTACATCGCCATCTTGTCCTTGTCGTCGCCGACGCTGGTCAGCAGGCCCGCCATGTATTCGGCCGGGTAGTTCGCCTTGAGATAGCCGGTCCAGTAGGACACCAGGCCGTAGCCCGCCGTGTGCGCCTTGTTGAAGGCGTAGTCGGCGAACGGCACCAGGATGTCCCAGATGGCCTTGATCGCCGCCGGCGAGTAGCCGTTGGCCTTCATGCCGTCGCTGAACGGCACGAACTCCTTGTCCAGGACCTCTTTCTTCTTCTTGCCCATGGCCCGGCGCAGCAGGTCGGCCTGGCCCAGCGAATAGCCGGCCAGCTTCTGCGCGGCGCGCTGCACCTGCTCCTGGTAGACGATCAGGCCGTAGGTCGGGCCGAGGATCTCCTCCAGGGGCTTCTCCAGCTCCGGGTGGATGGGGATGATCTCCTGCTGCTTGTTCTTGCGCAGCGCGTAGTTGGTGTGCGAATTCGCGCCCATCGGCCCGGGCCGGTACAGCGCGAGCACCGCGGAGATGTCCTCGAAGTTGTCGGGCTTCATCAGCCGCAGCAGGGAGCGCATCGGCCCGCCGTCGAGCTGGAACACGCCCAGGGTGTCGCCGCGGGCGAGCAGGTCGTATGTCGGCTTGTCGTCAAGCGCCAGCGCCAGCAGGTCGAGCTTGCGGCCGTGGTTGAGCTCGATGTTCTTGACCGCGTCGTCGATGATCGTCAGGTTCCGCAGGCCCAGGAAGTCCATCTTGAGCAGGCCGAGCGTCTCGCAGGTCGGGTAGTCGAACTGCGTGATGATCGCCCCGTCGGCGTCGCGGCGCATCAACGGGATGTGGTCGATGATCGGCTCGGCGGACATGATGACGCCCGCGGCGTGCACGCCCGTCTGCCGGATCAGGCCCTCGATGCCCCGGGCCGTGTCGATGACCTTCTTGACGTCGGGGTCGGTCTCGTACAGCGTGCGCATCTCGCCGGCCTCGCCGTAGCGCTTGTGGTCGGGGTCGAAGATGCCGGCGAGCGGGATGTCCTTGCCCATCACGGCCGGCGGCATCGCCTTGGTGATGCGGTCGCCCACCGCGTACGGGTAACCGAGCACCCGGGCCGAGTCCTTGATCGCGGCCTTTGCCTTGATCGTGCCGAAGGTCGCGATCTGCGCGACCTTGTCCTCGCCCCACCGGTCGGTGACGTAGCGGATGACCTCGCCGCGCCGGCGCTCGTCGAAGTCGATGTCGACGTCGGGCATCGAGACGCGCTCGGGGTTGAGGAACCGCTCGAAGATCAGGCCGTGCGGTAGCGGATCAAGGTCGGTGATCCCCATCGCGTACGCGACCAGCGAGCCCGCCGCCGAGCCGCGGCCCGGCCCCACCGCGATGCCCTGCCGCTTCGACCACTGGATGAAGTCCGCGACCACGAGGAAGTAGGACGGGAAGCCCATCTGGTTGATGATCCCGAGCTCATACTCCGCCTGCTTGACGTGCGTCTCCGGGACCCCGTCCGGGAAGCGCCGCTTGAGCCCCTCGAACGCCTCCTTGCGGAACCAGGACTCCTCGGTCTCGCCCTCGGGAACCGGGAACCGGGGCATCAGGTTCTTGAAGGTGAACATGCCCTCGGTGTCGACCTTCTCCGCCACCAGCAGGGTGTTGCGGCAGCCCTCCTGCCAGGCGTCGGAGGAGTCGACGGCACGCATCTGGTCGGCGGACTTGACGAAGTAGCCGCTGCCGCCGAACTTGAACCGGTTGGGGTCGGCGATGTTGCTGCCGGTCTGCACGCAGAGCAGCACGTCGTGCGCCTCGGCCTGCGCCTCGTGCGTGTAGTGCGAGTCGTTGGTCACCAGCGGCGGGATGTTGAGCTTCCGGCCGATCTCCAGCAGGCCGTCGCGGACCTTGCGCTCGATCTCGAGCCCGTGGTCCATGATCTCCAGGAAGTAGTGCTCCTTGCCGAGGATGTCCTGGTAGGCCGCGGCGGACTTGAGCGCCTCGTCGAACTGGCCGAGCCGCAGCCGGGTCTGCACCGCGCCGGACGGGCAGCCGGTGGTGCCCATGATGCCCTCGCCGTGCTCGGCGATGATGTCCATGTCCATCCGGGGCCACTTGCCGAGCTGGCCCTCGATGGAGGCCCGGGAGTTGAGGCGGAACAGGTTCTTGAGCCCGGCCGCGTTGCGCGCCCACATGGTCATGTGGGTGTAGCCGCCGGAGCCGGAGACGTCGTCGCTCTTCTGCTCGGGGCGGCCCCACTTGATCCGCTGCTTGGTCAGCCGCGACTCGGGGGCGACGTAGGCCTCGACGCCGATGACCGGCGTGATGCCGGCCGCGGTCGCCTGCCGGTAGAAGTCGTAGGCGCCGTGCATGTTGCCGTGGTCGGTGATCGCCACCGCGGGCATGCCGAGGCGCTGGGCCTCGGCGAACAGATCCTTCAGCCGGGCGGCGCCGTCGAGCATCGAATACTCGGTGTGCACGTGGAGATGCACGAACGAGTCAGACACCCAGGCCCCCTTTTCCCGCTGGCGAATCCAGCCTTCGAGAGCCTAGCCCCGACCCGGGGTGTGCGGCACCGGGGACACCCGCCCTAATCGGCGAATGGCTCGATCATCGCGGCGGCGGCGCGCATCCAGGCCTGGCGCGTCTCCGGCTGCAGCACGCTGTATTCGATCGAGGATCCGACCTCGAGCGCCGGGTCGTACGGAACGACCGCTACGGCCCGGGTGCGGGTGGCGAAGTGCTTGGCCAGATCGTCGAGCAGCGGCAGCTTGCCCGGCGACGGGCAGGAGATCAACGTCACCGCGTTGGAGACGAGATCCTCCATGCCGGTCTCGTTGAGCACGTCCAGCATCCAGTCGGCGGTGAACGCCGCGTCCTCGCGCGGGACCGTCGTGACGACCAGTTGGTCGGCGCTGCGCATGACCGTCTGCCAGTTGACGCTCTCGACGTTGTTGCCGGTGTCGACGCAGACCACGTCGTGGGTGCGGCGCAGCAGGTCCATGACGCGGCGCACCGTGCTCTGGTCGAGCCGCTGGGCGAAGCGCGGGTTCTCCTCGCCGGCGAGCACGTCGTAGGAGCCGTCGGAGGCGTGCCGCAGGAAGTCGTCGAGGTGCGACATGAGGCCCTCGCCGTGCAGATTCTCGATCTCGAGAAGCTCGCTGACGAGGTGCCTTATCGTCCGGGCGTGCCGGGCGCTGCCGGCGCGCAGGCCCAGCGTGCCGCGCAGCTCGTTGTCGTCCCAGGCCAGCACGCCGCGGCCGCGGACGCTGCCGATGGTCGCGGCGGCCAGCACGGTGGCGGTGGTCTTGTGCACGCCGCCCTTGGGGTTGGCGAACGCCAGCACCCGCGGTTTGCCCAGCTTGCGGCGCAGCAGCGCGACCGAGCGGTCGTCCTGCTCCGGACGGGCCTGGCGCCACTCGATCCGGGCCGGCGCGGGCGAGGTCGGCACCGGCGCGGCCGGCGCCTGCTGCCGCGGCGCGAGGGCCGGCGGCGGCAGCACCGAGGCCGAGACGACCGAGGCGGCGCCGCGGCTGGTCGGCGGCGCGGGATCGGGCGCGACCCGGCCGATCGACGACGGCACGGAACGGGTCGCGGGGTTGAAGAAGCTGTGCGGCTCCTCGGCCGCCGGCCGGGCCTGGAAGCCCTCGCCGATGCGGGACTGGCGGCGCGCCTCGGCGAGCGGGTTGACCGGGCGGGCGTCGGGTTGCCGGGGCTCGGGCTGCGCGGGCGGGTTGAGCGGCTCGGTCAGGCCCAGCCGCTCGCCCAGGCCGGCCCGGCCGGGCCGGCGGTCGAACGGGTTGACCGGCCGGCGCTCCGGCCCGGGCGACTGGCGCTGGTCGTGGCCGCGGTCGCTCTGCCGGGGGTCGAGGGGGTTGAACGGACGGCCGGACGGACGGGGCGACGGTGGGCCGCTCGCCTGGCGGCGGGCCTCGGCCTCCGCGCTCTCGGCGTCGGACTGCTCGTCGGCCGCCCGGGAACCATGCCGGGCACGGTCGAGCAGCGCCCGCCAACGCGGGGCAGGTTCCGCAGGCCGGCCCCAGCCGGTCTCGGTCCCATCCACGGCTCGTTCCTCCCAGCGATTGCTCGATGTGCGTGCTGACTTTCCCATGGGCCCCCGCTGCCCTAGACAGGCTACGGAGGCGAACCCCGTTCAGGCCACACCCAATGCCCGCGAGTGTGCGGCAGTCTTGCACCCACACTCCATCCCGTACCGGCGGCGTGCGCCACCGGGGAATTCAACGCCCGGAGGCGCCCCGAGATGCTCCTGAAGCTGTGAACGGCACATCGGGGTCCGCGCCCCGGCGCCGTGCGGAGGGAACGGCAGCGCTCTCCTGAACTGCCGTGGCTGAAGGACCGGACCCCACTGCGGGGCCATCGGGTGAGGCAGATGTCACAGCCGCCCCGGTGGATGAGGGTAGTGGCGCGGGGGTTACCGGGGCAACAGTCCTGGACCGCGATGGCACTCCCGCCAGGTCCGAGTCGTCGTCGGGCACCAGAACGGTCTGCTCCGGCAGCACGGGGCGAAACTCGGTGCGATCGAGGCGCCGGACCTCCGGCGCGGGATCGACGGCCCGCACCTCCGCGCGGTCCGCGAGCCCCTCGAGCACGGCCGGGGCGGCGCGCACCACGGCCGCGAAGACACAGGCGCAGTGCGCCCGGTACGCGGCGGCCTCCGACGCCGCGGTGCGTGCCGCGGTGTCGTACGCCCCGCGCAGCCGGATCTCGTTGACGCCGTCGCCGTGCAACTCCGCGCCGAGCTTGAGGTAGTCGGCCTGCTCCTGATCACGGGCCAGCGCGGCGTTGAGCATCCCGGTGACCACGTCCTGCGGCATCCGGTAGACCGGGATCTTGACGACCTGGGTGCGTACGCCGTCGAGCGGGGCACGCGCGTAGACCTGGGCGACCGGGACGCCCGCGAGCACGGCCTGCAGCCGGTCCGGCGCGAGATAGTCCGTCAGGCTCACCAGGGCCCAGGTCTCCCCCGCCACCGGGGAACCCGACGAGGGCAGCAGCGCGGCCAGCTCACCGCGGCTCGAGCGCAGGTAGCCGGCGACCGACTGTCCCTCGACGACACCGACGCGGACCATGTCGCCGGCCGGATCCTCCAGCTCGGGACCGCGGTCGGCCACCCACACCACCGTGACGAGGAGCGCGGCCGCCGAGGCCAGCGCCAGGCCGGTCATGACCCGCAGCCGCGCCGGGGCCATGCCGATGCGGGTCAGGCCGCGGTTGAGCGGCGGCAGCATCCGGTCCCCGGGCCTCATGAGGTGATCCCCCTCGCAAGGTCGATGTCAGCTGGCGTCGCGGAGCACGCCCAGTGCGTACCCCAGGTCCTCAGGGTAGTCGCTGACAAACCGGACCTCGTCCTGCGTACGCGGATGCACGAAGGCGAGTTCGCGCGCGTGCAGCCACTGACGGTGCAGGCCGAGCCGGGCGGAAAGGGTCGGGTCCGCGCCATAGGTGATGTCGCCGACGCACGGGTGCCGCATGGCGGAGAAGTGCACCCGGATCTGGTGTGTCCGGCCGGTTTCCAGCTTGACGTCGATGAGGCTCGCCGAGCGGAACGCCTCGAGCGTGTCGTAGTGGGTGACGCTCGGCTTGCCGTCGGACATCACCGCGAACCGGTAGTCGGCGGTGGGGTGCCTGTCGATCGGCGCGTCGATGGTGCCGCGCAGCGGGTCGAGGTGTCCCTGCACGATCGCGTGGTAGCGCTTGTCGACCTCGCGCTCCTTGAAGGCCCGCTTCAGCGCGCTGTAGGCCATCTCGCTCTTGGCGACCGCCATCAGCCCGGTGGTGCCGACGTCGAGGCGGTGCACGACGCCCTGGCGCTCGGCGGCACCGCTGGTCGCGACGTTCTGCCCCATCGCGGCGAGCCCGCCGATCACGGTCGGGCCGGTCCAGCCCGGACTCGGGTGCGCGGCAACGCCGACCGGCTTGTCCACCACCACGATGTCGTCGTCGCTGTAGACGATCTTCATGCCGTGCACCGGCGTCGGCTCCAGCGCCTGCGCGGTCACCGGAGCCGGCAGGGTGACCTCGAGCCACGCGCCGGCACTGACCTTGTCGGACTTCGGGCGGGGGAAGCCGTCGACGAGCGCGTCGCCGGCCTCGACGAGGGTCGCGGCCGCCGTGCGGGACAAGCCGAAGAGCCGTGACACCGCCTGGTCCAGGCGCATCCCGTCGAGGCCGTCGGGTACGGGCAGGGAGCGCGCGGTCATGCGGTCTTCTCGTTTTTCTCGGTCTTGCCGGGCTTGCCGGCCTTGGTCATCCGCGAGCCGTCGCGCTGGCGGCCGGTCAGCTCCAGCAGCACGGCGAGGACCACGCCGACGGAGAGACAGGCGTCCGCGACGTTGAACACCGCGAAGTATTCGGCGTAGGGGCCGAACAGGCTGAACATGTCGACCACGTGCCCCTGGAACGGGCTCGGCGCCCGGAACACCCGGTCGCCCAGGTTGCCGAGCGCGCCGCCGAGGACCAGGCCGAGGGCGATCGCCCACGGCACCGAGCGCAGCCTGGTGGCCATCCAGGTGATCCAGCCGATCACGGTGAGCGTGACCAGCGGGAACACCCAGGTGAAGCCGCTGCCGAGGCTGAAGGCGGCCCCGCTGTTACGCAGCAGCGAGAGGTAGACCAGCCCGCCCAGGACCCGCACCGGCCGGCCCTCGGTCAGGCCGTTGGTGCTGAGCTCTTTGACAAGCTGGTCGACCCCGACGGCAACCAGGGCGGTGATGGCGAGCACGACCACGGCACGGACCGAGAAACCGGGGCGCCGCCCGAGTTCCGGCTCCGTGGCCGTGGTGCCGTCCGCGGCCTTGTCGGCGTTCAGCGTCGTTCCTCCAACTGCTTACAGGACACACAAAGAGTTGCGACCGGGAACGCCGCCAGCCGCTCGACGGGGATGGCGTTACCGCACCGCTCACACCAACCGTAGTGGCCCTCGCCGAGGCGCTCGATGGCGCGCTCCACCTGGGTGACGCGCTCGAGCAGATTGTTGGCAAGAGTGATCTCCTGCTCCCGCTCGAACGTCTTCGTCCCGGTGTCGGCCTGATCGTCCCCGGCGGAGTCGGCGAGACGCTCGCGCTGAAGCTCGGTGATCTCGGTGAGCGACTGGTCGTACTCCGCCTGCAGTTCCCCGCGGCGCTCCTCGAGCGCGACACGGATCTTCTCGGTCTCCGCGGAGCTGCGCGCCTTACGCGGCGCAGCCTTCGCGGCCGACGCGGACCGGGTCTCGGTTGCCTTGGCCATCGTCGCTCCCCTGAGCCGCGCTGAGCGCGGCGAAATCGGCTGTCTTCCAGCGGTCATGAAGGGGCGCGGTCGCCCACCCGCCCCTGTCGATCTCCGGCCACGCCCCCACGCGACCTGCGCACCGTCCCCCACGTGCACAAACGGCGCGGCCAGCCATCGCCGCGCACCCCAGAGGGTGGCAAGGATACGGAACGTGAAGAGCGGCGACAACACGGCGCACCGGCCCGGGTGACCACTAACCCGGATGAATCATCCCGAAAACCACGGTCGGATACCCGACCCTGAACGCCGTCATCGCTGTTCGTGACCGTCCTCACCGTGCCAGCGGGCCAGCCGGCCGCGCCGGCTCACCGCCCGCAGCCGCCGCTCGGCGACGTCACGGGCCGCGGCCGTGGTGACGATCAGCAGATCGTCACCGGTACGCAGCCGGGTGTCCGGCCCCGGCACGAAGCCCGAGCCGTCCCGCACCACCAGCGTCACCACCGCGCCGACGGGCAGCCGAAGCTCGTCGATGTGCACCCCGGCCAGCCGCGAGCCCGGCTCGATCTCGATCTGCAGCACGTCGGCGCGCATCCGCTCCAGCGGTGCGGCCTCCACGTGGATCTCCACGGCCTCGGCCGGCGCGGTGATCCCGAGCCGGCGCGCCACCGGCGCGAGCGTCCCGGCCTGCAGCAGCGTGAAGATGATCACCAGCACGAAGACCGCGTCGAACAACCCCTCGGCGCCGGGCGTGTGGCCGGAGAGCGGGATCGTCGCGAGCACGATCGGCACCGCCCCGCGCAGCCCCGCCCAGGACAGGAAGGCCCGGCTGCGCCAGGCGAGCCGGCGGCCGCTGCGGGTGATCAGCGCCGAGACCCAGACCGAGAGCGGCCGGGCGAGCAGCACCAGCGCGAAGCCGACGACCAGGGCCGGCACCAGCGCCCGGCCCAGCCGCTCGGGCGAGACCAGCAGCCCGAGCAGCACGAAGAGCCCGATCTGGGCGACCCACGCCAGCCCGTCGGCGAAGCCCAGGATCGCCCGGCGGTGCGGCAGGCGGCCGTTGCCGAGCACGACGCCGGCGACGTAGACGGCGAGGAAGCCGGACGCGTGCGCGGCCGCGCCCGCGGCGTACGCGAGGAAGGCCAGCGCCACCGCGGCGATCGGATAGAGCCCCGCGGCGGGCAGCGCGGCGTGGCGCAGCAGCCAGCGCCCGACCACGCCGACGGTGAGCCCGATCGCCGTGCCCGCGGCAAGCTCGTAGCCGACCAGGGACAGCTCGTACCACCAGGGGTGGGCCGACCCCTCGGCGACCGAGAGCAGCAGCACCAGCAGGACCACCGGGGCGTCGTTCATGCCGGACTCGGCCTCGAGCGTGGCGACCAGCCGCGGCGGCAGCCGCAGCACCCGCAGGGTCGCGAAGACCGCGGCGGCGTCGGTCGAGGAGAGCACCGCGCCGTAGAGCAGCGACAGCCGCCAGTCGAGGTTGAGGACGACATGCACGACGACGCCGACGACGGCGACACTCACCGCCACCCCGAGGGTGGCCAGCACCCCGGAAAGCCCGAGCACGGGACGCAGCGTGCTCCAGCGCGCGGTCAGCCCACCCTCGGCGATGATCATGATCAGGGCGCAGAAGCCGAGGGTACGGGTGAGATCGGCGTCGTCGAAGCGGATGCCGAAGCCGGCCTCGCCGAGGACCATGCCGAGGAGCAGGTATACCAGGAGGCTGGGGAGCCCGAGCCGGGTGGAGAGCCGCACGGCGGCCACGGCGACGAGCAGCACGGCGGCACCGACGAGCAGCGCGAGATCGAGCCTGCCGGTCATGTGCTGCCGTCGCGCAGCGCCGCCAGCCGTTCGCCGACGTCTCCGGCCACGGTGAAGACCTTGTCCCGGCTGGTGGCGCCGAGCTTCAGTTCGACGGCCCCGGGCCGGAGCCCGAGCGCGTCGGCCAGGGCACGCCGCACCGCCTCGGTCGCCTTGCCGTCGACGGCCGGCGCCCCGACCGCGACGATCAGCGCCGGCCCGTGCGGCCCGTCGTAGCGTCCGCCGACCCGGGTCCGCCCGGCGCCCGGCCGAACCCGCACCGCAATGGATTGGACCCCGCCGGACCGGCCGGTCTGTGCCGCGCTGGGCGGGATGGCCGGATCGGGTGAGGAGGCGCGCCGCTTGGCCATGCCCCATTGTGCCGATCTTCGGTCCCGCGCCTCACCGGGGTCGCCCCGCAACGCCCGGTGATCACCGCCGCGCTACGACGACCGGCGCCGGCCACAGCCGACGCCGGTCCATCCGTTGGCCGATCCGCGTGCGGGCCGGCGGTCCCCCGGGCCGGGCCGAGAGCGCCAGGGGTGTGGTCAGTACCGGGCGGCCGCGGCGACCAGGCGGTCCACCGGGCGGCACAGGCCGCACGGGCTGAAGCCCAGCTCGACCGCCTCCGCCACCGGCAGGCCCTCGGTCATGCGCCCGATCAGGTGCGGGCAGTCCGGCAGGTGATAACGCGGCCGGCCGTCCACCACCAGCACCTCGGCGTCCAGCCGGGCCACCTTGACCGCGTCCGCCGGGCGGACGGACTGCGGCAACGGCTCGTCGTCCGGGTCGTCCGGGTCCGGCTCGTCGAACTCGTCCGCCGACCCGGCGTGGTCCGGCCCGGCGTTCTGCCCGGCGTTCTGCCCGGCGTTCTGCCCGGCGGTCTGCCCGGCGGTCTGCCCGGCGTAGTCGGGTCCGGCGTTGCCCGGCCCCGCGCCCTGCGGCCCGGCGTAGTCCGGTCCGGCACTCTGCGGACCGGCATACTCCGGCCCGGCGTCGAACGCATACTCCGATCCGGCGTCGAACGACGGGTCGTGATCGGGGTGGGCGCCGGCGAAGGCCGGGCCGCCGCCCGCCGGCATGGTGCCCGCGGGTGCCGGCTCGTGGCCCCACCCGGGCTCCTCCGGCGCGCCGGCGCGGGCTCCGCCGATGGCCGAGGCCGCCCGGTCGTAGTCAGGGTCCGGATCCTCCGCGCGGGCGGCCGCGCCGGCGGCCTGACCCGAGACAGCCCGGCCGGCGGCGGCATCGTCGTAGAGGTCCACGTCCGGGTGCACCCGCTGGGTCACGTCCGGGGTCGCGAGGTTTTCGTCCGCGTCGCGGCCGCCGGCGGAGTAGGCGGCCTCGTCGTCGTAGAGATCGTCGGATGCGGGTAACGGCTCGTCTGCCGGATCGGCCGCCCGGTAGGGCGGGGCCAAGCTCGCGCCGTCCGGCTCGCCGGCCGGGTCGTCGCCCGGCATCGGCCTCGCCCGGCGGGCGGCCGAGGCCTGGCGGGCGCCGATGACCAGTGCCACCGCGGCCAGCAGGCTGGCGACGATGGAACTGATCAGCAGGGAGCTCGATCCGCCGGCGAGGCCGAGGACGAGGAGCGTCACGGCGACGAGGATGAGCAGCAAACTAGCAACGATCATGGCTCATCCCCGCCGCAGTGGAACCGTTCCGCAAGCCGAGGGCTCAGCGGCCGGTCTCGATGGAACCGGCACGGCTGCCGCCGTACGAGCCGGCGAGGCCCGCAGCGGCGAGGCCGCCCGAGCCGCCGACCGAACGGTTGGCGTCGGCGCGGGACATCTCCGCCTCCAACCCCTGACCGCGGCCGTCGAGGTCGCGCAGCTGGCTCTCGAGGTAGGCCTTGAGCCGAGTGCGGTATTCGCGCTCGAACTGCTTGAGCTCCTCGATGTGCTTCTGCAGCGCGGAGCGCTTGGCGTCCAGGCCGCCCATGGCCTCCTGGTGCCGCTGGCGCGCGTCCCGCTCGAGGGCGTCCGCCTTGGCACGGGCCTCGCGGGTGACCTCCTCCGCCTTGGAACGGGCGTCGGAGAGAAGCTTGTCGGCCTCCCGCCGGGCGTCGGACACGTGGTCGTCGGCCGTGCGCTGGGCCATCATGAGGACGCGCAGTGCCTGCTGCTCGCCGTCGGCACCCGCGGACGCGCCCGCTCCGGCGCCGACCGGGCCCTGTGCCCGGACCTGCTCGAGCTCGGCCTGCATCTGACGGGCGGCCTGCTCGGCGGCAGACTTGTCGCGCTGCACCCGGTCGAGCTGGGCCTTCATGTCGTTGAGCTCCGCCGCCATCCGCGGGTCGGCGCTCGGACCGGCTGGTGCGCCACCCCGACCGCCGCGCTCCACCTGGGCGCGCAGCTCGTTGTTCTCCTCGATCAGACGGGCGAGTTCGCGCTCAACCTCGTCCAGGAAGGCGTCGACCTCCTCCTCGTCATACCCCCGCTTGCCGATAGGGGGTTTCTTGAAGGCGACGTTGTGCACGTCGGCCGGGGTCAGCGGCATCGAAACTCCTCGGGTCAGTTGCGGCCGCGTGGGGCGCAGTCGATCAGGGCGGACGCTGTCACGCGAACGCGATGATCAGACGCGCTAACACGAAGTTCAAAAGCACGAACAGGATAACCAGCAGGACCAGGGACGCCAGGTCCAAACTCACGGTACCAATTCGAAGCGGTGGGATCACACGCCTCAACGCCTTGAGGGGTGGATCAGTGACGCTCCACACCGATTCAAGTGCCGCCGACGCCCCCCGCCCCGGTTGCCACCGACGCCCGTACTGCAGCACCGCACCCAGGACGAACCGGGCCAACAAGGTCAAGAAGAACACGTAGAGAAGCAGATAAATGATCTGAAACACGATCGACAGCACGTCAGGCGGATCCCTCGTTAGGGTCAACTCTGGTTGAAGAAACCGCCCTCAGCGATCTTGGCCTTGTCCTCGGCGGTGACCTGGACGTTGGCCGGTGAGAGCAGGAATACCCGGTTGGTCACGCGCTCGATCGTACCGCGCAGACCGAAAGCCAGCCCGGCCGCGAAGTCGACCAGTCTGCGGGCATCGCTCTCGTCCATCTCGGTGAGATTGATGATCACCGGAACACCGTCGCGGAAGTGCTCGCCGATCGTGCGCGCCTCGCGGTAGGTCGTCGGGTGCAGCGTGGTGATCTGGTAACGCTGGTCCTCCTCGACGATCCGCTGGTGCGACTGCGTCTGCGTCTGCGCCTGCGGTGCGAGGGCCAGGTTCTCCCGGGTGCCGTAACCCAGTGCGCCGGACGTCTCGGCGACGGGCGCCGACGGCCGGGTGATCGAACGGACGCTGGCCCGCTCCTGGCGCTCGGGACGGTCACGCTCGTCACGCTCGAGGTCGATGCGGGCGGCGGCGCGCTCGAGGCGGCCGCTGCGCTCCTGACGGGCGCGCGGCAGCGCCGGCGCCTCATCGACGTCGTCCTCGTCGTCGGCGAACTCGTCGGCGTAGCGGTAGCCGGAGTCACGGTCGCGGTCCCGGTCACGATCGCGGTAGCCGCCGTCGCGGTAACGATCGTCGTACTGGTCGTCCTCCTCGACGAGGCCGAGCCAGACACCGGCCTTACGCAGCGCGCTCATGTGATCACCAGACCCTGCTCGGCGCCGAACCGCTCGTCCATGCCCCCACCTCCCGTCCGCTGTGCGGCCCGCGCCCCCTCGGCGTGCCGCGTCCCCCCTTGCACGAATCCCCGATCGTCGAACATCGACCGAGGCCCGCTGCGACGCTGCGTCGTCGGGCGCGTCGGCCGAGGCACGTCGCGCGTAAACAACACCTATGTAGTTTGCTGCCCGCCGCAAGGCTACCGCAGCGTGTTTCGCATCCCGAGTAAAGAAGTGCCGATCCGTACGTGTGTCGCGCCGTGCCGGACGGCCTGCTCGAGGTCGCCGCTCATGCCCGCCGAGACGACCGTCGCATCCGGATATTCCGAGCACAGCCGCGCGGTCAGAACGGCAAGTTCCGCGAAGGCACGCTCCGGCTCCCAGCCCCGGGGCGCCACCGCCATCACGCCGCCGAGCCGCAGGCCCTCGGCCTCGTTCACCGCCGCCGCCACCCGCCACAGATCCCGGTCGGCGTCCGCGGCCCCGGCGATCGCGCCGCCCCGGGCCGGATCGCCGTCGATGCTCACCTGCACGAGCACGTCGAGGGGCCGCTCCCGCAGCCGCGCGGCGGCGGTGGACAGCGCCCCGGCCAGGCGCATCGAGTCCACCGACTCGACGACATCGGCGTACGTGACGACCGACTTGGCCTTGTTGCGCTGCAACTGGCCGACGAAATGCCAGCGCAGCGCGACGCCCTCGGCCCGGACGGCCGCCGACTTCGCGGCCGCCTCCTGGTCCTTGTTCTCACCGACGTCGGTGACGCCGAGCCCGGCGAGCAGCACCACATCGCTCGCCGGGTAGGTCTTGGTCACCGCGACCAGGGCCACCGAGCCCGGGTCGCGGTCCGCTGCCGCGCAGGCACGCCCGATCCGCCGGCGCACCTCGTCCAACGAGGCCGCCAGTAGGTCGCGGCGTGCCTCCGGCGTCAACCGCTCAGGAGCCGTTCTTCAGGAAGTCCGGCACGTCCACGTCGTCGAAGAGCACCCGGCGCGGCGGCGGCGCGGCCGCGGCGGGCGGCGCGGCCGGGATGACCGGCACCGGCGAGGTCGGCGCGGCCACGGGCGGCGATGAGGGCTGCGGCACCTTGCGCGCCGTCTCGACCGGCTTGTAGGAGGGCGTACCCCCGTCGAAGCCGGCGGCGATCACGGTGACCCGGACCTCGTCGCCCAGGGCGTCGTCGATGACGGCGCCGAAGATGATGTTGGCGTCGGGGTGTGCCGCGTCGGTGACCAGTTGCGCGGCGTCGTTGATCTCGAACAGGCCGAGGTCGGACCCGCCGGCGATGGAGAGCAGCACGCCGCGCGCGCCGTCCATGCTCTGCTCCAGCAGCGGGCTGGAGATGGCCTTCTCGGCGGCCTCGACGGCGCGGTTGTCGCCGCGCGCGCTGCCGATGCCCATGAGGGCGCTGCCCGCGCCGCTCATCACGCTCTTGACGTCGGCGAAGTCCAGGTTGATCAGACCCGGCGTGGTGATCAGGTCGGTGATGCCCTGCACGCCGGAGAGCAGCACCTGATCGGCCTGGCGGAACGCGTCCATCATGCTGATGCCGCGGTCGCCGAGCGCCAGCAGCCGGTCGTTCGGGATGACGATGAGCGTGTCGCACTGGTTGCGCAGCTCGTCGATGCCCGCCTCGGCCTGCACCTGACGGCGCTTGCCCTCGAAGGAGAACGGCCGGGTGACCACGCCGATGGTCAGGGCGCCCAGCTTGCGGGCGATGTTCGCGACGACGGGCGCGCCGCCCGTACCGGTGCCGCCGCCCTCGCCGCAGGTCACGAAGACCATGTCGGCGCCCTTGAGCACCTCTTCGATCTCGTCGCGGTGGTCCTCGGCGGCGTTCTTGCCGACATCCGGCTGCGCGCCGGCGCCGAGGCCCCGGGTCAGCTCGCGGCCGACGTCGAGCTTGACGTCGGCGTCGCTCATCAGCAGCGCTTGGGCATCGGTGTTGATCGCGATGAATTCGACTCCCTTGAGCCCAACCTCGATCATGCGGTTCACGGCGTTGACGCCGCCGCCACCGATGCCGACGACCTTGATGACAGCAAGGTAGTTGTGCGGAGGTGTCATCGGGCTCAGCCTTCCCTTCCAGGGTTTTCGGTGTCGAGGGCCCCAGCGGCCCGGCCAAGAACCGCCATCGACATCCGCTCCGTACAAGGGAGGGCGAGGAAACCCTCACCCTCTACTAGAGGCTTAGTGTTATGTCAACTACTCAACCTCTCGTGGGCAACGTAAGCGGACCTCAGGCGACAACCAAGGACCGACGCGGCGTGTCGGAGTCCGCTTACGTGGCGAGTATCCGACTCAGCCGTAACCTGTGACGGAATGCGCCGTTCGGTCCTTTTCGTCCGGTTACTTGATCGTGACCACGCCCGGGGCGCTGACGTCGATCGTGTCGCCCTTGCGCTCGAGCAGCGCGGTGGCCACCCGGGCCTTGGTGTCGCTCTGGGTGTCGTCGCCCCAGACCACCGTCCGGCCCCGGCGCAAACCCAGGCTGACCTGCGCCGGAGCCAGCACCGAGATGGAGACCAGCTGATCGCGCAGCTCCGCCGTCAGCGCCGACAGCACCGTCAGCGCCGAACGGGTGTTGACGTCCTCCGGTCCCGGCGCGGCGAGCCTTGCCACCGGCACCCCGGCCGGCCGGGTCGGCACCGTCCGGTAGGCGACACCCTCGGCGTCGATCAGCGTGAACCCCTCGCCGGCCGGCACCGCCAGGACCGGCGTGCGCTCCACCACCTCGACGACGACCGTCGACGGCCAGCTACGCGAGACGATCGCGCGTTCCACGGCGGGCAGGGCCTCGACCCGGCCCCGGATCCGGTCCAGGTCGACCCCGGCGAGCGGCTGATTCATCCGTACGGCCGCGGCCTGCTCGACCTGCACCGGCGCGAGCGAGTCCGTGCCGACGACGTCGACGGAGCGGACCCCGAGCACCGAGGTGCCGTACACGGTCCAGACGAGCGCGCCCACCACCAGCGAGATGCCCGCGGCGACCGCCCACGGCAGCGCCGCCTGGAGCCGGCGCCGGCGGGCGCGGGCCATGAACCGCCGCACCGAGGCCGGCACGGCATCCGTGTCCGCCCGCACCAGCCGCCAGCTACGACCACCCCCGCCGTCGCTCACGCTCTGCCTGCCTCAGGCATGCGCTCCTGGCCCCCGCTGCGCTCGGTGCGGTCGCTCATGCCGCGCCGCGCTCAGGCCTCGGCCAGCGCGGCCAACAGCTCGTCGCCCATCAGTGAGATCGGCGGCGCGCCCATGGTGACCACGACGTCGCCGGGGCGGCTGCGCCGCACGACCTCGGCGGGCACGTCCTCCCACGACGGCACGAAGATCTTGTGCTCGGCGGGGAGATCGACGGCCGCGGTCAGCGCCACGCCGCCCTCGCCGGGCCCGCGCTGCTCGCCGGGCCCGAAGACCTCCATGACGATCACCTCGTCGGCGATGGCCAGGCCCTCGGCAAGCTCGGCCTCCAGGTCCCGGGTCCGGTAGACCCGGTACGGCTGGAACACCACGACGAGCCGGCCGTCACCGGCCACCTCGCGCAGCGTGCGCAGCGCCGCCTTCACCGAGGTCGGGTGGTAGGCGTACTCGTCGTAGACCCGGACCCCGGCGACCGTGCCCTTGCGCTCGAAGCGGCGCCGGACGCCGGGGAACGACGCCAGCGCCTCGGTGATCTTCTGCAGCGGGAGCCCGAGCCGCATCGCGGTCAGCACGGCCGCCGCGCTGTTGAGCCCCATGTGCCGCCCCGGCAGCGCCAGCGCGATCTCGCCGAGCGGCTTGCCGTCGAGCGTGGCCTGGTAGCGCACGCCCTGCGCGGACGAGACCACGTCGGCGATCCGCAGGTCGGCGCCCTCGGACTCGCCGTAGGTGTACACCGTGCGGCCCGCGGCGCGCAGCCCGGAGATCAGCTCCTGTACGCCCTCGTCGTCGGCGCAGGTCACCACGAAGCCGTCCGCGTCGGTGAGCTCGGCGAACTCGAGGAAGCCCGCCTTGAGCCCGGTGAGGTCACCCCAGTTGTTGAGGTGGTCACCCTCGATGTTGGTGATGATCGCGACATGCGGGCGGTAGATGAGGAACGACTTGTCGCTCTCGTCCGCCTCGGCCACGAAGTAGTTGCCGGAGCCGTGGTGGCCATTCGAGCCCGCCGCGGAGATCTCGCCGCCGATCACGAACGACGGGTCCTCGCCGGCGTGCTGCAGGATCACCGTCATTATCGAGGTCGTGGTCGTCTTGCCGTGGGTGCCGGCGACCGCGATCGTGCGGCGCCCGGTCATCGCGGCGGCGAGGGCCTCGGAGCGGTGCAGCACCCGCAGGCCGCGGCGGCGCGCCTCGACGATCTCCACGTGGTCCTGCGGGATCGCGGTCGAGTAGACGACGGTGTCGACGCCGTCCAGGTTGGACGCCTCGTGCGCCATGTGCACGGTGCCGCCCAGCGCGCGCAGCGCGGCCAGCGCCGGCCACTCCCGCAGCTCGCTGCCGGTGACCGGCACGCCTCGGGTGAGCAGCAGCCGGGCCAGGCCGCCCATGCCCACCCCACCGATGCCGATGAGGTGCACGGTGCCCAGGTCCTCGGCGGTCAACTCACCGGCGGGCGTCAGCTCAGCGGTGTTCACAGCGGCACTCCAGCGGTCGTGGGTGAAAGGGTCATCGGGCCGCAACCGCTTCGCAGACGAAGTCCAGCAGCGCCTCGTCGCCGTCGCGCCGGCCGTAGCCGCCGGCCGCCGCGCCCATGGCGTGCAGCCGCCGCCGGTCGCGGGCCAGCGGTATGACCGTACGCTCGATCCACTCGGGCGTGAGCTCGGCGTTGTCGACCAGCAGGCCGCCGCCGGCCTCGACGACGGGCAGCGCGTTGCGCTTCTGCTCCTGGTTGCTGTGCGGGTAGGGCACGTAGATCGCGGGCATGCCGATCGCGGTCGTCTCGGCCACGGTGATCGCGCCGCCGCGGCACAGCATCAGGTCGGCCGCCGCGTAGCCGAGCTGCATGTCGGACAGGTACGGCACGACCACGTACGGCGCCGGCAGGTCGCTGGGCACCTCGAACGGGTCGTTGCGCCCGCCCTGCACGTGCAGCACCTGTACGCCGGCGTGCGCCAGCTTCTTCGCGGCACCGGCCACCGCGACGTTGATCGTGCGGGCGCCGGAGGAACCGCCGGAGACGAAGAGCACCGGCAGGTCGGGGCGCAGCCCGAAGTGGGCCAGCGCGTGCGGGCGCAGCGCCTCGCGGTCCATCCGGGCGATGGCCGTGCGCAGCGGCACCCCGACGACCCGGGCATCGCGCAGCGACTCGGCCTGCTGCGGCTGGGTCGGGAAGCCGACCGCGATGTTCTTGGTGAACTTCATGCCCATCCGGTTGGCCACGCCCGGCGGCACGTTGACCTCGTGGATGACGATCGGCAGCTCGCGCCGCCAGGCCGCCAGGTAGGCCGGCACCGAGACGTATCCGCCGAAGCCGACCACGACGTCGGCCTCCACCTCGTCGATGATCTTTCCGGCGGCGTGCGCGGACTTGTACATCCGGTCCGGGGTGCGCAGCAGGTTCAGGTTGACCGACCGCGGCAGCTGGAACGCCGGTATGACCCGCAGGTCGTAGCCGGCCGGCGGGATCAGCTCGTTCTCCATGCCCTTCGGGCTGCCCAGGGTGGTGATCCGCACCTCGGGGAAGTGGCGACGCAGGGCGTCGGCGAAGGCGAGCAGCGGGTAGATGTGACCACCGGTGCCTCCTCCGGCGAGCACGACCGACCGCAGCAAACCCATCGCCTTCTCCTTTTCCCATCCGACCGCCCCGCCCGCAACCCTAAACCGGTCTAAAGACGCGCCTTCCCGGGTGCCCGAGCGCCCGTCTTCTGGGCTTTCGGACGGGTTGGACCCGGCCGCCGCGGCGGGGGAAGCGGCGGCAGCGGGGCCCAGACTAGCCGTACCCACCGAGCGGGCGGACGGGCATGCAGGGCACGGGCGGCGTCGGGCTCCGCGCGGGCGAAGGAGGCGAGCATGCCGATGGCGGCGAGCGTCACCACGAGCGCGCTGCCGCCGGCGGAGATGAACGGCAGCGGCAGGCCGGTGATCGGCAGCAGCCCGACCACGCCGCCGATGTTGATGACGGCCTGCGCCACCAGCCACGTGGTGATCGCGGTGGCGGCCAGCCGGCGGAACGGGTCCTGCACCCGGCGCGCGATCCGGAAGCCGGTGTACGCCAGCACCGCGAACAGCGCCAGGATGACCATGCAGCCGATGACGCCGAGCTCCTCGGCGACGACGGCGTAGATGAAGTCGTTGTCGGCGGCGGGCAGCCAGTTCCATTTCAGCGCGCCCTTGCCCAGCCCGACGCCGAACCAGCCGCCCTCGTAGATCGCCGACCGCCCCTGCAGCAACTGGTAGCAGGTGCCGAGGTTGCACTTCTCCGGCGGGTTCAGGAAGGTGGTCAGGCGCAGCAGCCGGTAGTTGTCCGCCCCCTCGGTGCCGGATCCGGCGCCGCGGGACGCGGCGGCGATGAGCAGCCCGATGCCGGAGAAGCCGAGCACGCCCAGGGCCGCGAAGACCCGCATCCGCACCCCGGCCGCCCAGAGCAGGCCGATGATCAGGGCGAGCACCACCAGCATGGTGCCGAGGTCGTTGTAGCCGACCAGCACGAAGAGCAGGCCGACGGCCGGGAACAGCGGCATGGCAAGCTCGCGCCAGTAGCCCAGCGACGCGCCCTTGCGGGCGATGATGTCGGAGCCCCAGAGCACCACGCCGAGCTTGGCGAACTCCGACGGCTGCACGCCGACCGGGCCGATGTAGAGCCAGAGAAATTCGGCGTGCAGCGGACCGAGCCGCGGCTTGTCGACCAGCTTGACCGCCTTGAGCGCCATCAGCAGGTCGAGGACGGCCAGCAGCACGATAGCCAGTCCGAGGATGTATTTGCCGAGGAAGCGCAGGGTGCTGGCGGGCAGGCGGTGGCAGACCCAGAAGCCGAACAGCCCGAGGAGGGCGAAGAGCAGCTGGTTGCGGATCGCCGAGTAGGCGTTGCCGTTCGCCGCGTACGCCTGGACGCTGGTCGCCGAGAACACCATGGTGAGGCCGATCAACAGCAGCAGGCCGGAGCTGGCGAGCAGCAGGTAGTACGACGACAGCGGCCGGGCCAGCAGCCCGTGCACCGCCGGCAGCAGCTGCTGGCTGAGCGACCTGGGCCGGGCCGCGGGCGTGCTCGGCTGCGCGGTCGCGGC